>JAMFST010001495.1 GCA_026225435.1 Labilithrix luteola | reverse complement strand
GGTTGCTGACATGGGTTGAGTGGTTGGCTTTCTTGAGTGGCGTGTTGCGGCGCGCGAGAACACCTGGATGTTCACGCGATCCGGCGAGGGGTCGCAGATCCACGCGAAGACGACCGCCGTCCGCGCGAGGGGGAAGGAGGAATAAATCCGGAACCGCCCCGTGTCAAAGGGTGGCCCGGAGCTTGCTGACGATTTCCTGAAGTGCCGCGGCTGCGTCGCGGCCCGTCTCGGAAGGCCGTCAGACCACGTGCGCGGTGTTGCGGAGAAAGCGGTAGTTCTCGACGGTCACGCGGCTGCCCGCGAACGAGCGAACACGTTCCCAGCCGGGGCTCGCGCCCATGAAGCCGCCGTCCTCGCTCACCGCCTTGGCGTGCGACTCGGCGGAGACCCACTCGGCCAGGTTGACCGCGCGGCGGCCGTCCTCGCTCACGTAGAAGTGCCCGGCGAGCAGCCCCTCGGGCGGGCGCCCCTCGGCCTCGATGGCCGCGAAGATGAGCTCCACCCACTCCTGCGCCTGACCCGGGCCGCCAAGGTCGAGATCGACGACGAACAGCGCCCCCGGCTGCTGGTCCGGCGTGCGGTAGGTGCCGCTGCGGTACGGGCGGTAGACGCGCGTGCCGAGGTGCTCGACGCTCGGCTCGGAGACCGGGACGATCCCCCTGCTCCGGCTCGGAGCAGCGGTGGACGGTGGAGGCGGTCCGGTCCCGCTGGACTCGTCGTCCCGCCACTGGGAGATGCGCACCAGCTTGCGGTCGTCCGCGGAGATGAAGACGTTGGACGCGAGGAGGCCCGCGGGCGTGGAGCTCTGTGACCAGGCCTGCGCGGCGCGTTCGGCGGCCATGCGCGGCGCGTCCACCGACGTCACCCGCCAGCGACTCGTGAGGAGCAGCCCGACGTCGGCGCGACCGAGATCCGGCCAGCGCGTCGGAGAGTCCGCAGATCTCTCGGGCACCACCTTCGCTACACGACGGGACGACTCGACGCTCATGGGAAGCTCGCCCTCAGAGTTACGACTTCAAGCGCACTTGAAGTCAAAGCTTTTTCTCACCGAAGGAGCTTCAGGTAGCCGTGCGCCTCATCGAGCAAGAAGCTGTACACGCCGCGGATACGGGGCCAGCTCCGCCATGATTAAGCGCGGCCGCGATCTTTCAGCGAGCGCCGACCTTCTTGAGCGTGTCGAGGAGGCGCTCGGCGATCTTCGCCTTCACCTCGACGGTGCGCGACTGGTGGGTCACCTCGGCGGAGGCGATCCAGGGCGGCTTGCCGTCGCGCGGGGCGGACAGGGCGTGAGCCACGTCGCGGAGGGTCGACTCGGCGAAGGCCGACGACTCGTCGTCGCGGTAGACGAAGTCGGTCACCAGCGCCCCCTCGCCTCCGGGGCGCAGCTCGATCGAGGCCGCCGCCAGGTGCTTGCCGACCGGTCCGAGGTCGCCGTTGCGCATGCGCGGGGCGATGTCGAGGAGCGTCTCGCCGCGGATGCGCAGGAGCGCGAGGGCGCCGTCCTCCTCGAAGGGGAGCGGGCGACCGAAGGGATGCGCGAAGACCTCGCGCGCCTCTCCGCGACGCGCGCCCGCGGCCACCACCCAGGTGCGCGCGCCGAGGTCGAAGAGCGAAACGTCGCTGCCGTTGGCGTACTCGGGGACGGAGCTGTGCTGCGGCAGCGCGCGCCACATGGGGCCGGTGTCGCCGGCGATGCGCACCGGATCGAGATCGGCGCGGACGCCGCGGAGGACGATGATCCCGTCGACGCTGTCGTTGTCGCCCGACTTGGCGACGACGACCATCTCGCAGCTCTGCAGCGCGTCGAGCATGCCGTACGAGGCGACGTGGGCGCTGCGCTGGGCGGCGACCCGCAGCGCGCTCTTCACCACCGGCCCGTAGACCGAATCGCGGCTCAGCTCCGCCGGGTGGACCATCAGGAGCATGTCCGGCGCGGTGATGAAGACGTCCTGCCAGCGCGCGCCTTCCGGAGTCTTCCACGCCGCGGCCGGCGGCGGCGCGGAGTCACCGCAGGCCGCCACGGTGAAAATCGCGGTCATCGCGAGCACGGTGCGCAGTCGCCTCATCGCGAGCTCCGGGACAGCACGAAGGCGTGCAGCTGCGCGACGATGTCGTCGACGGCGAGCGCAGTGCAGTCGACCACCAGCGCTCCGTCGGCCTGACGCAACGGAGCCACCGCCCGGCCTACGTCCTGGCTGTCGCGTCGCTGCATCTCGTTCTCCAGCTGCTCCAGGGTCACCGCGCTGCCGTCGTCGTTCGTCTGTCCGCGCGCCTGCACCTCGGCGAAGCGGCGACGAGCGCGCACCTGCGGGCTCGCCGTGAGGAAGATCTTCGCCTCGGCGTCGGGGAAGACGACCGTGCCGATGTCCCGCCCTTCGAGGACCACCCCGCCGTCGGCGCCCGCCTGCCGTTGCAGATCGAGCAGCGCCGCGCGCACCTCGGGGTGAGCGGAGACGACGCTCGCCGCCAGCGCCACCTCGGGCGTGCGGATCGCGTCGGACACGTCCTCGCGCGGCGGAGCGTTCCCCAGCTTCACCCGGACACCGGTGTCGCCATCGCCGCGCTCGAACACCAGCGCGTGCTCGCGCACCAGGCCGGCGGCGACCTCCCCGAGCGCCGCCCCTTCGTGCAGGCTCACCCCCTGGCGGATCGCCACCAGGGCGACGGCCCGGTACATCGCGCCGGTGTCGACGAGGACGAAGCCGAGCTCCTCGGCCAGGCGGCGCGCGACGGTGCTCTTGCCCGCACCGGCGGGTCCATCGATGGCGACCACGGGACGAACGCGCTCGGACACGGGACTAGCCTCTAAGCCTTACCGGGCGCGCCGTAAAGAAGGCGGCGAGCGTGAGCGGGCGGCGGGCAGGCGGGGCGGAAATCATTCGACGTCCACCCGGGCGCCCAGCGCGCGGAGGGTCCCGACGAAGCGGGGGAAGCTGGTGGCGATGCAGTCGGCGTCGCGGATCTTGCTCGGGCCGCTGGCGGCGAGAGCGAGGACGGCGGCGCTCATGGCGATGCGGTGGTCGCCGCGGCTCTCCACGTCCGCCGGGGTGAGCGGGCGATCCGTGCCGACGATGCGCATCCCGTCCGGCGTCTCCTCGCACTCGACGCCGAAGGCGCGCAGGACGCCGGCCATGGTCGCCAGGCGATCGCTCTCCTTCACGCGCAGCTCCTCGGCGTCGGTGATCACCGTGGCGCCGGACGCGCGCGCCGCCAGGACGCAGGCGATGGGGATCTCGTCGATGGCCCGCGGCACCAGCTCCCCGCCGATGCGGCCCGGGCGCAGCGGCTCGTGCCAGGCGTGCAGGTTGGCGAGCGGCTCGCCGGCGCGGTCCCCCTGCGGCTCGACGCGCAGCCCGGCGCCCATGTCGCGGGAGATCTCGAGCAGGCCGGTGCGCGTGGGGTTCACCCCGACGTCGCGGATCGACACCTTCGAGCCGGGGATGATCTGCGCGGCGACCAGGAGGAAGGCGGCCGCCGACACGTCGCCCGGGACCTCGATGTCGAGCGGCGCCAGCTTGCCGTCCCAGCCGGACGGATCGAGCGAGACGACCGGCCCGCTGGTCTGCAGCGGCACGCCCATCGCCAGCATCATGCGCTCGGTGTGATCGCGCGAGAGCGTCGGCTCGCGGAAGTAGGTGGCGCCGTGGGCGTACAGGCCGGAGAGGAGCACCGCGCTCTTCACCTGCGCGCTCGCCACCTGGCTATCGAGCTCGAGCTCGGTGAGGAACTCGCCGTTCACCAGCGCGCGGATGTCGAGCGGTGCGGTGACGTCGCCTGCCTTCTTCGGGTGCGGCTTCCCATCGAGGTGACCGCCGCGGGCGCGCAGGGGGCCGACGATGCGCATCATCGGCCGCCCGGAGAGCGACGCGTCGCCGACCAGCCGGCTGGCGAACTGCTGCGCGCAGAGGATGCCGGACAGGAGGCGCATCGTCGTGCCGGAGTTGCCGCAGTCGAGATCGTGGTCGGGCGCCCGCAGACCGAAGAGCCCGGCGCCGGTGACCTTCAGCTCGGTCTTGGAGACGTCCTCGATGCCGACGCCGAGCGCGCGAAAGCAGTTGGCGGTCGAGACGTTGTCCTCCCCGCGGGAGAAGCCGGCGATGCGGCTGGTCCCGTCCGCGAGCGCGGCGAAGATGAGCGCACGGTGGCCGATGCTCTTGTCCGAGGGGACGGGGACGCTGCCTTCGAGGCCGCGGCTGGCAGGATGAACGACGAGGGTTGACACGGCGCGTAGGCTACTCGAGTCGTGCTATGCCGGGCGACGGATCATGCGCGTGATCGATCTCCCGCCCGCCCTCGCCGTCTCGCTGGTGCTCGCCAGCGGAAGCATCGGTTGTCAGTCGAACGGCGCCGCCACCGGCGCGGCTTCCGTCGATGCGGGCAGCAGCACCAAGCCCGCCAGCAGCGCGAAGCCGACCACCCGGGCCACACCCGGCGCCGGGCGAGCGAACGCCGCGGCTCTCGTCGGCGAGCGCCCCTACCGCACGCGCCCCGCGCCGGCCTCCACCGATGCGGGCGCCGGCCGCCTTCCCGCGCTCGTCGTCGCGCTCCACGGCTTCGGCAGCAACGGCACGCAGCTCGAGTCCGGCCTCGGCCTCGACGCCATCGCCGACGCGCACGATTACGCCCTCGCCATCCCCGACGGCACGCCCGACAGCGCCGGCCGTCGCTTCTGGAACGCGACCGACTCGTGCTGCGACTTCGACGACAAGAAGGTCGACGACGTCGCCTACCTCCGCGCGGTGATCGACGACGCGACGCAGCGGCTCGGCACCGATCCGGCGCGCGTGTACATCGTCGGCCACTCCAACGGCGGCTTCATGGGGCTGCGCCTCGCCTGCGATCTGGCGGACAAGGTCACCGCGGTCATCAGCCTGGCGGGCGCGGGTTACCTCGATGCGTCGCGCTGCGTGCCTTCGCGCCCGGTCTCCATCCTCCAGGTCCACGGGGACGCCGACACGACGATCCCCATCGGCGGCGGCACCGCGCAGCGCCTGCCGGAGGCCGCTCCGTTCGCGTCCGCCAAGGACACCGTCGCCAACTGGGGGAAGTACGACCGCTGCCTCGGCGTGCTCTCGCCGGCCGGCAAGGTGGATCTCAGCCCCGCGCTCCCCGGCGCGGAGACCGACACCACGCGCGTGAGCGGCTGCCCCTCCGGCCTCGACGTCGAGCTATGGACGGTGCACGGCGGAGAGCACAACGTGCAGCTCTCCGCCCGCGGCGGTGACGCGCTCGGCCGGTTCCTCGACGGAGCCGGCATCGTCACCAAGTAGCTAGCGGCGGGTTACCAGCTGGCGATGAGCAGCAAGACGGCCGCGATGCCGGTCGACGCGGCGATGGCCGCGTAGCCGATCTTGCGCGCCGGGGTGGGGCCGCTGTGCTTCACCAGCATCCAGCCGACGATCTCCGCGAGCAGCCCGATCGCGGCGGCGAGCGTGGCGAAGATCCAGCCGAAGCGCATCAGCATGCCGCCGGTGAGGATCTTCCAGCCGAAGAGACCGAGAAACGTGATGTGCGCGATCCCGCCCGCCGTGGCCAGCGCCTGCGCGGCCCGGTCGACCCCCTTGTGTCTCTTCGCCATGCCTGAATCATGCGACGACCCGGCGGTTCCCGCAAGGACGGCGGGAAAACGCCGGTGAGCGCGTCCGTCCGTCCGTCCGTCGGTCAGTGGGGAGCGCGACTCACGAGCGTGCCCAGGAGCCCCCGCAGCTGACGGTCGTCGACCGCGAAGGCCAGCTTGGCGGAGGTGCCTTCGGTCTTCACGTCGAGGTTGCGCAAGGTGGGGACGAACGAGCTGAACGAGGCGAGCGTCGCCAGCTGCCGGAGCGCGCCCGCCGCTTTCTTCGCC
>JAMFST010001494.1 GCA_026225435.1 Labilithrix luteola | reverse complement strand
TACGAGGACTACCTCGGGCTCGAGGCCGGGTCGCCGCACAAGCTCGAGTATTGCGATGGTGAGATCTACGCCATGGCCGGCGGCTCTCCCGAGCATGGAGCGCTGGCGATGCAATTCGTCCGCCTCTGCTCCGCGTCGTTGCCGGTTGCGTGTCGTGTGTATTCCTCGGACGTGAAGGTCCGTATCGACGCCACCGATCTCAGTACCTACCCGGATCTCTCCATCGTGTGCGGACCGCTCCAGCGCTCGCCGCGCGACGCCAACGCGGTGACGAACCCGCGCTACTTGATCGAGGTCACCAGCCCGTCCACCGAGGACTACGACCGGGGCGACAAGCTGAGTCACTACAAGCAGCTGGCCTCGCTCGATGCGGTCGTCCTGGTCTCGCACCTTCGAAAGCGAGTCACCGTGGTTCGTCGCGAAGACACCCGGTGGACGGAAGTCGAGCTCCGCGCCGGAGAGACGCTGCATCTCGAAGAGGGCGTGGAGCTCTCGGTCGACGAGCTGTACTCGGTCGTCGAGGGCATCGCATAGCGCGCTGCGGCGACTTTCGAGAGCACGTACCGCGCGCGCTTGTTACAAGCGATGAGGGTGACCGCCACTCTCGAGAAGCTCGCCCCCCTCCGCGCCGACGTGCGCCGCCTCGGCCGCCTCCTCGGCGAGCAGATCCGGCGCGACGCGGGCGACGGCGCCTTCGAGCAGGTGGAGACGCTCCGTCGGGTGGCCATCTCGTATCGCCGTGGCCTGGCGGCGGCCGACGGCGATCCCGGCACCATCGACGCCGCCCTCGACGAAGCCTTCGCGCTCCTCGAGCGCGCCACGACGACCGAGCTGTCGACGCTCACCAAGGCGTTCTCGGTCCTCTTCGATCTGGTGAACTCGGCCGAGGCGCGGCAGCGGCAACGTCGCCTCACGCTCTCGGCGCACACCGGGAGGCAGAAGACCGGCTCGCCCTACGGCGCCTTCTCCGGCATGCGGGCGCGCGGCGTGAGCCTCGAGCAGATGATGGATCGCCTGCGCCTGCTCGACCTGCGGCCGGTGTTCACCGCCCACCCGACCGAGGCGGCGCCCATCGCCACCTTGCACGCGCGCCAGCGGGTGACCGAGCACCTCTCCGCGCTCGACGTGGCGCTGCAGACCGAGGGCGAAGGGGAGGGGGAGACCGCGGTGATCCTGGCCGCGCTCTCGGACGACGTCACCGCGCTGTGGCGGGCGAGCCCGGTGCGCCTCACCAAGCCGAGCGTCAGCGACGAGATCGTGACGACGCTGGCCTACTTCGACTCGTCGCTCTTCGAGGCGATTCCCCGCCTGTACCGCGAGCTCGCCGCCGCTCTCTCCGAGGCCTACGAGACGCCGCCGGGCCCGGGCTCGGGCCCTGCCGTGAAAGCGCGCGACCTGCCGACGATGGTGCGCTTCGGCTCCTGGGTCGGCGGCGACGGCGACGGCAACCCCAACGTCACCGCCGAGACGCTGCGCGAGTCGGTCGACCGCGGCCGCACGCTGGTCACGCGCCATTACGCGCGCACGCTCAACGAGCTGGCCACCGGAGCCGACTACCGCACCCGGGCGCGCATCCGCCGCCTGGTCGACGCTCTCCTCACGCGCAGCATCGACGCCGCCGCGCTGCGCACCGAGGTGACGGCGCTCGGCCAGCTCGGGCTCGACGCCGAGACCATCGACGGCCTGCTCCGCCTCATCGACACCTTCGGCCTGCGTCTGTACAGCGTGGACATCCGCCAGCACGCCCGCCTGCACGCCGAGGCGGTCGCCGAGATCGAAGCGGGCAAGCCGCCGAGCGAGGCCAGCGCCCGCCTCCTCGAGGTGATCCGCGCCGCCCGCATCCTCAAGGCGGGGCACGATCCGCGGGTCATCACCACCTACGTCATCAGCGGCGCCACCTCGGTCACCGACGTGTGGAACGTGCTCACGCTCGCGCGCGCCTGCGGCATCGAGCCGGCGGGCGGTCCCGAGGATCCCGGGCTCATGCCGGTGCCGCTCTTCGAGTCGATCGCCGATCTGCGCGCCGCGCCCGAGGTCTGCCGCGCCTTGTGGACGCACCCCGAGTACCGCGCGCTCCTCGCCAGCTGGGGAAATGTCCAGGAGGTGATGCTCGGCTACTCGGACTCGAGCAAGGATGGCGGCATGCTCACCTCCACCGTCGAGATCCACCGCGCCCACGCCGCTCTCCACGACGTCGCCCGCGCCTGCGGCGTGACCTTGCGCCTCTTCCACGGCCGCGGCGGCACCGTCGGGCGCGGCGGCGGCCCGACCCACCGGGCGATCACCGCCCAGCCGCGCTTCACCGGCTCGATGAAGCTCACCGAGCAGGGTGAGGTCATTCACTGGAAATACGCCGACCCGCGCATCGCCGAGCGCAGCCTCGAGCTCATGATCACCGCCGCAGCCTCGGTGGTGAACGACACCGACCGCCACGATCCGGACGCGCGCGCGATGGAGGTCCTCGAGGCGCTCTCCACGCTGGCCTTCGCCAAGTACCGCGCCGAGGTGCACGACTCGCCGGCCATGCTCGCCTTCTTCGAGCAGACCACCCCCGCGCCCTTCATCGACCGCGCGCGCATGGGCTCACGCCCGGCGCGCCGCGGGACGCTCAACGGCCTCGACGACATCCGCGCCATCCCCTGGGTCTTCGGCTGGATGCAGTCGCGCAGCTGCTTGCCCGCGTGGTTCGGCGTCGGCACGGCGCTCGAGAGCTTCGCCGCGCAGGCGGAGGGGAACCTCGCGCTCCTCCAGGCGATGGCCGGCGCCGACGGCACCGTGAGCGTGTTCGGCGAGATGCTGCGCAACGTCCGGCTCGGCATGGCCAAGGCGGACACGCTCATCGCCCATCGCTACGCGCGCTTGATGCGCGAGCCCGAGGTCGGCGCGAAGATCGTCGCCATCCTCGACGACGAGTTGGAACGCACGCGGCGGATGGTGCTGCAGGTGTGCCAGCTTCCGGCACTGCTGGCGGACGATCCGGTCCTCGAACAGTCGATCGCGCTGCGCAACCCGTACGTCGACCCGATGAGCCTCGCGCAGATCGAGCTGCTCGCGCGGGCGAGGGCGTTGCCGCCGAGCGACGAGCTGGAGAGCGCTCTCGCCGGGACGATCGCGGGGATCGCGGCGGGGCTGCGGAACACGGGGTGAGCAAACGTCGCCCGCGGCGTCCTCACCACCTGGTGAGGCGCCGCGGCAGCTCGGTCGCCATGTAGTCGACGAAGGCGCGGGTCTTGGGGGCGCGGAGGGCGCCGGGGAGGGTGACGACGAACAGTCCGAGATCGTCCGCCGCTGGCGTGCGCAGGATCCGCTGGAGCGCGCCCGTGCGGAGGGGCTCGGCGGCGACGAGGTCGGGAAGGGGGGCGATGCCGGCGCCGGCGATGACCGCCTCGCGCAGCGCGAGGACGTTGTCGAAGCGGGCACGCACGGCGCGGGTCGTGACGACGTGACCGGCGAGCGCCCAGGGGCGCCGCTGCCCGAGAGGTGCGAAGCCGAGGAGATCGTGCCCGGCGAGCTCGGCAACCGACGAAGGCGTCCCGCGACGGGCGAGGTAGGAGAGTGCTGCGCAGACGAGGACGCGCTCGGTGGCGATGCGTCGGGCGACGAGGCCTTCGTCGATCGTCCGGGCGAAGCGCAGCGCGACGTCGACGCGCTCCTGCGCCAGGGGGACGGCGCGGTCCGTGATCGACAGGCTGATCCGCACGTCCGCGTGGCGCG
>JAMFST010001493.1 GCA_026225435.1 Labilithrix luteola | reverse complement strand
GCCCGTCTTGTACGTCCACGCCGTGCTGGGCGCGGCGGCCTGCAGCGCCTGCGCGGAGGTGACGAGATCCGAGAGCGTCGACGCCATCGTCGACGCCATGGTGGTCGCGATCTGCGCCTTCACGTCGGTCGGGGTGTTCGTCGTGTCGTCGTCGTCCGAGCTGCAGCCCGCAAGGATCCCGGTCAGGCCCACGAGGGCCATCGTCGCAAAGATAGTCTTCATTGTAATTTTGTACTTTCCTGCCCTCTCTAGAGGGCTTCGACCCACGTGAGGAGGGTGGCTTGATCGGATGCTGACAGGTTGGCGAAGGCCTGCGCTGCACCGGCGGCTTCGCCGGCGTGCGCGGCGATGGCGTCCTGGACGGAGTGCGCGCTGCCGTCGTTCAGGAACGTGAACTGGAAGCGCAGCCCGATGAGCGGCGCCGTCCGGAACTCCGTGCTGGTCGCGGTCCCGTCGGCCATCCCATCGGCCTGCACGGTGCCGAAGTCGTGCACCAGCATGTCCGTGTAGATGGGCGCGTCGATGTCCGCGAGCTCGGCGATGGGGTAGTCGCTGCGGGTATGCAGCGTCGGCGCGTGGCACACGCTGCACTGCGCCTGCTCGAACAGCTGCGCGCCGTTGCCGGCGGGGAGAGCGCGCGTCGGGATGGCGGTGAGCCGCATGTACGTGGCGAGCGTGTTGATGTGGTCGAGCGTGGTGTCGATGCCCGGCTTCTCGTCGTCGAGGAGGCCGTTCGGGTTGGCGATCTCGACGGGCCGCATGGGCGAGGTGATGCCCATGTCGTTCTGCAGCGCGTCCGAGGCGAAGTCGTCGAGCGTGGGGACGCGCGCCTTGAGGCCGAAGCGGCCGATGACCATCTGCCCCGGCGTCAGCGTCCCGTACGCGGGGTTGGCGACGGTCTGCGAGGCGTACGCCACCCAGTTGATGTGGCCGTGGATGCCGTCCGTGCGCGCCGCCTGCTCCGCCTCCACCCGCTGGATCTCGGAGTCCTCGACCGCCTCCATGTAGCCGCGGCCGATGATCGGCGGCGGGTTGCGGATGGTGACCTTGACCGTCTCGCCGCTGGGCAGCGCGCCGGCGTCCGGAGGGAGCACGGGGATGGTCGCCCCCGCGGTCATCAGCGGGCGCTCCTCGAAGCCGTAGGGGAAGAGCGACTGGTCCGCGGCGGTGGTGAAGCCGTCCGCCATCACCGCGATCATGCGGCGGTCGAGCCCCGCGCCGCGCAGCCCGTTCTGGTGGCACTGCCCGCAGCCGACGTCGACGTAGACCGGGCCGAGACCGTCGGCGGGGAAGAAGACGTTGTCGAACAGCTGGTCGCCCTTGTCGAAGGCGCTGATCTCGTCGGCGGTGGCGGTGGCGAAGGCCTCGTCCAGACGGGCGCCCGACGGCAGGTTCACGCCCGTGAGAGCGGTGGAGACCGCGCCTGCGTCCGGCGAGGCGGTGACGGGCGCGCCGTCCGAGCTCCCCGAGCATCCGTACAGAGCAGCCGCGCCGAGCGAGGCGGTGGCGTAGCAGAGCGCCTGCATGCGGAGACCGGGAACGAGCGGGAACATACGAACGGTGATAACGAATATGAAAGTCGTATTCAAGAAGAAACGTCAGAGGCGTGCATGTCGGACACCTGGGGCCGGGTTTGCCCCCGGCGCGGCCGAAAAACAGCTCTCCGCGCCGCGTCATCCGCGGTTGACCCCGTTTGCGTGGGGAGCTAGCCCCCGTCCATGACCGATCGAGACCGCGATGCGCCCCGTGCCGAGGATTCGCGCCGCCGCCGGCTCGAATCGGTGATCCCCGACCTGCTCAAGCGCGCCGTCGAGGCCGTGGAGCACAGCGTCGAGAGGGCGAGCGAGGCTCCGGACAACCTGAAGTCCTTCGTGAACGACATGAAGCTGCCGAAGGAGATCGCGACCGCGATCCTGCAGCAGGTCGACGAGACGAAGGCCGGCCTCTTTCGCGTGGTGGCCAAGGAGATGCGCGATTTTCTCGAGCACACCAACCTCGCCGAGGAGCTGCAACGCATGCTGTCGAGCATGGAGCTCGAGGTGAAGGCGACCGTCGGTTTCAAGTCGAAGGGCACCCCCGCGGCGCCGCCTCCGCCTGCCGAAGAGAGCCGCGAGGGGCGCAAGTCGAATCGCGCGGCGCCCCGTAGCGGCGACGCGTAAGCGCGCCCGCGAGAGGCGCGCGTTCTGCTACCCTGCGCGTCCGATGGCAAAACCCCTTAGAGCCGGTGGCGAAGTCGACAGCTACTGCACCAGCTGCAAAATGGTCCTGAACCACCGCATCATCGCCATGGTCGGGACCGCCCCGAAGCGTGTCGAATGCTCGACCTGCAACTCCCACCACAACTACCGGGCCAGCGCCCCCGGCGAGAAGAAGACCGCCGCCTGCGGCGCCACCGGCACCCCGCGAAGCGCCGGGCCCAAGGCTCCGCGCATGAGCGCCGCCGCCACTCGCGCCCTGCAGGCCGAGGCGGACCACCGCAACATCTGGGAGAAGGCCATCGCCGGCAAGGCGATGGGCGACTTCGTGAACTACCGCATCTCCAACACCTTCGAGCAGGGGGACCTGGTCCGCCACTCGAAGTTCGGCGACGGCGTCGTCACCCGGGTGATCGACATCCGCAAGGTCGAGGTCCTCTTCAAGGACGAGGCTCGTACGCTCGCGCAGGCGATGGTCGATTGATCTGTCTGGCGGCGGCGGCGGGCGCTGGATCCGGTGCGAGCCCGCTGGCCGCCGGGCTGCTCGGTGCGTGGCTCCTGACGGGGCCGACACCCAGCGCCGAGGTGGCGCGCGCCGCCGCAATTTCGGGAGTAACCAGCTCGGGAGCAACGAGCACGGCTCGCTGGACGCTGGAGAGCAGCGACGGCGGGCCGCTCGACGTGAAGAAGGCGCTGCACCCGGCTGCGGGACAGGCGAACGTGTACGCGACGGCCGCGGGCGTGCTCCGCATCGCGACGCCCGGGCGCTACTACCTCGGCCTCGGGGTGGACGACGGCGTCGAGCTGTACGTGGACGGCAAGCGCGTCTTCCAGCGCGACGAGGCGCGCCCCGAGCGGGACGACGACGACGTGGTGCCGCTCGACCTGCCGGCC
This sequence comes from Labilithrix luteola, assembly GCA_026225435.1. Classification (GTDB taxonomy): domain Bacteria; phylum Myxococcota_A; class Polyangia; order Polyangiales; family Polyangiaceae; genus JAMFST01. The sequence continues at coordinate 2,581 of JAMFST010001493.1, read as the reverse complement.
GGCGAGCATCCGGTGGCGCTGGTGCTTCACCAGCGAGACGGCGCCTGGTCGTTCCACGTGCGCCTGCTCGATCACGCGTGGCGCGCGCCGCGCGATGCCTGCCTCGCCCTGCCCGGCACCGGGGAGAGCGACGCGCGCCGGTTGCTGACGACGATGTCGGTGGTGACCTTCGAGCGCGGCGTGCGCGCCCTCGGGTACGCGCCGCACGTGGTGGTCCGCTTTCCCGAAGGGGCGCCGCTGGACGCACCGCTCGACGTGCGAGTGAAGCTCGAGTCGGGGAGCGGGACCGGCAGCACGGTGTTCGACGTCGATCCCGGGCCGTTCGACCTGACCGCCCCCGTGATGCGCATCGAGCTGCCGGCGCTGACCGGCGCGGCGCTGGCCGCGGTGGAGAAAGGCCGAGCGACGCTCTCGGTGGAGCTGCGGGGACGCGAGACGAGCGCGACGCGGGCCGGGGACCTGTCCCGCACGGTGCGCTTCCCCTTCTCCGGCCGCGAGGCGAGCCGGCGCGCGCTCGGGGAAGCGTGGGCCGCGCTGGCCGCGCACCCGAGCGACGACGTCGAGCTCCTGGCGACCGAGCTGGCGAAGCGGGTCGACGCCGGCGACGTGGACCTCGAGTCGCAGGCGCACGAGTCCGAGGAGCTCTCGCGACTCGCGGCGCGGCTGGCGGCAGGTCAGGATCCGCAGGCCGAGCGCCGTGGCGCCATGACCCGCGGCTACCGCTCGCGTCTCGACGGCAAGCTGCACCAGTACGGTCTGTACATTCCTCCGGGGTATCGCCCGGGAGAGGGGAAGCCGTGGCCGCTGGTGGTCGGGCTCCACGGGATGAACGGGCTGCCGCTGGCCATGCTCCGCTGGATGTTCGGCGGCGACGACCCCAAGCGCGATCAACCATGGGAGGCGCGCCACCTGGACATCGTCCACGGGTACGACGCCTTCGTGGTGACGCCCGACGCCTTCGGCAACTCGATGTACCGCGAGATGGGCGAGGAGGACGTGCTCGATGTGATGGCGGCCGTCGAGAAGGACTACTCCATCGACCCGTCGCGGGTGACGATGACCGGACTGTCCATGGGCGGCATCGGCGCCGCGGCGATCCCCCTGCACCACCCGGGGGTCTTCGCCGCCTCCGAGCCCTTGTGCGGCTACCACAGCTACTTCGTGCGCCGCGATTTCCACGGCCGGGTGCTGCGCCCGTGGGAGCAGCTACTCTCCGAGGAGCGCTCCAACGTCGACTGGGCGGACAACGGGCAGTGGCTGCCTCTGTACATCGTGCACGGGACGATGGACACGCCGACGGCCAACAGCCAGGTGCTCATCGACCGCTACCAGAAGCTGCACGACGACTATGGCAGCGGCTTCGCCGAGATCGACGAGCATCCGAACAAGGGGCACAACGTCTGGGCCGGGACCTACGAGAACCTCGCCGGCCTCGAGTGGCTCCACGACAAGCGGATGGTCGCCGCGCCGAAGCACGTGCACCTGCGGACCGTCCGGCTGCGCGACGGCGACGACAGCTGGGTGCACGTGGTGCGCTTCACCGCGCCCGACGCCTGGGGCGACGTCGACGCGACCGCTTCGGCGGGCAAGATCGAGGTCACCACGCACGGGGTGGACACCGTCCGCTTCGATCGCTCGAGCGCCATCGGGCAGGCCAGCGGAGCGGTGCGGGTGCGGCTCGATGGGCAGGAGCTCGGCTACGGCGCCGACGAGCCGCTCGTCGCGCATCGTCACGGGACGGGCGGGGCCAGCTGGGCCAAGGGGCCGAGCACGGCGAGCGAGTGGAAGGAAGGGCACGTCACCGGGCCGATCCGCGACGTGTTCGATGAGCCGCTCCTCTTCGTCTACGGCGCCAGCGATCCGGAGGAGGCGGCGCTGAACGAGCGCGTCGCCCGCGGCTGGGCGCACGTCCGCGGCGGGATGAACCTCGACTACCCGGTGATGAGCGACCGCGAGTTCCGCGCGCGTGGCGAGAAGCTCGACGGCGACCGCGCCCTGTTCCTCGTGGGGCGCGCGGCGACCAACGAGCTGGTGCGCGCTCTCGAGCCGGATCTGCCGATCCGCATCGAGGGAAAGCAGGTCGTCGTCGGCGACGAGCGGCTCGACGGCGAGCAGCTAGGGGCGGCGTTCGTGCGCCCGAACCCGAAGCGCAAGGACCGCTACGTGGTCGTCGTCGAAGGGGTCGACGCGCGCGCCACGTTACGGTCGCTGTCGCTGCCGGACCTCTTGCCGGACTTCGCCGTGTACGACGCCGAGGTGGCGCCGGCGCGAGGCCAGCTCCTGCTCAACGCGGGGAAGCTGCGCGAGGCGGGCTTCTTCGGCGTCGACTGGTCCTTGCCGCCGCGCGAGCGAAGGCTCGATCCGCTGGCCACGACGAGCCGGCCGGGCGCAGCGTCCGAACACGACGCCACGCCCTACCTCCCCTAGCGATCCGCTCTAGCCTAGCGGCGGCCGCGGGCGCCGCCGTTGCTGCTGCCGCGGGTGCCGCCGCCCGAAGGCTTGCCACGGCTTGCTCCGCCGCTCGAACCCCGTGTGCCGCCAGCGGGCTTGCCGCGGCTGGCGCCGGCGGGCGGGCCACTGC
>JAMFST010000178.1 GCA_026225435.1 Labilithrix luteola | reverse complement strand
TCGGCGCAGTCGGGGCACATCGAGTCGTAGAAGAAGTGCACCGTGCGGAACTCGACCTTGCAGACGTAGCAACCGCGCGGCGTGTTCAGCTCGCCCACCGGATCGGTCTGCTCGGTACCGCCCTGTCCCGTAGCCAGCTGCAGCGGCGCGTGGAACACCGCCGAGCGCCGCGCAGCGCGCACCTCGGTCGCCGCGCGCAGATCGCGATCCTCGGCCTGCGCCTGCTTCCGCTTGATCACACGGAACGCTTTGCGCGCGCGGGTCGCCTCGTGCTTCATCGGCCGCGACACCCGCCCCGCCGCCTGCAGGAGCGCCACCCGGGTCTCCTCGGTGAGCGTCGTCAGCAGCGTGCGATCGTCGACGATCGCCTCGAGCAGGTCGACGAGCTTCGGAACGGCTTCGAGGTTCACGTCGGGCCGGATCGCCGCCTCCTTAGCAAGATCGGGCCGCAGCGGCGACTGCCCGCGGGACGACAACTGGTCAGCGGTGTCCAAATCTGGCCACCCGGCCGACACGTGGTCGCGAATTCGCGCAGGCGGGGAGCGGCTGTCATTCTACTGGGGCGGCGCGATGATCGGGCGGTTCGCCGGCTCCTGGCTGCTGCGGCGCGTGAACCCCGCCGCGCTCCTCGCCGCATTCGCCGCGGTCGCGGCCGGTCTGGTACTGCTGTCGATGACCGCCAGCGGCGAGATCGCGGGCTGGTCGCTCGTCGCCGTCGGGCTCTTCAACTCGATCATGTTCCCCACCATCTTCTCGCTCGCCCTCGAAGTGCAAGGCCCGCGGACGCCGCAGGCCTCGGGGGTGCTCTGCATGGCCATCGTCGGCTTCGGACTCTTCGCCCGTGCGTCGCGGCCATCGTGAGACGGCACGCGGCGCTCCTCACGCTGATCGGCCTTGTCGCCCCGGCAAGCGCGCACGCGCAGCCGCTGCGCGACGAGCGCGCGCCGGAGACGAACGCGGCGACCCGACCGGCCGACACGCAGCGGCCCACGCCGTCGCCGGTGACGACGCTCTCCGATGCGTGGCCCATCGGGCGCAACTGGCTGCGCGAGCGCGGCGTCGACCTCGCCGCCGGCTACGTGTCGGAGAGCGCGACCAACGTGGCCGGCGGTGAGCGCACCCGCGCGACCGAGACCGGCCAGGTGACGCTCGGGGGGGCCTTCGATCTCGAGCGCCTCTTCGGGCTGCGCGGCGGGAAGCTCCAGGCGACGGCCACCTACCGGCGCGGCGCCGACCTGGGAGCCGACGCCGGCCTGGGCGTGCTGCAGCAGGTGCAGGAGGTGTACGGACGCGGCCAGACGCTCCGGCTGACGCAGCTCTGGTACCAGCAGAGCCTCGACGGCGAGCACCTCGACGTGAAGCTCGGGCGCATGACGATGGGCGAGGACATCGCCGCCTTCTCCTGCCAGTTCATGAACCTCAGCTTCTGCGGCTCCCCTCCGGGCAACGTCGCCGGCGACTACTGGTACAACTGGCCGGTCAGCCAGTGGGCCGGCCGCGCCCGGCTCAAGAACGCGCTCGTCTACCTCACCGCCGGCGCCTACGAGGTCAACCCGCGCAACCTCGATCCGGTCTTCGCCCTCGGCTACTTCCACGGCGCCACCGGCGTGCTCCTGCCGGTGGAGGTCGGCGTCACGCCGCGCCTCGGCGCCCGCGGGCTCCCCGGCGCCTACAAGGCGGGCGCCTGGTACGACACCTCGCGCGCCGACGACGTACGCCTCGACGTGAACGGCGGCATCCGCGCGATCACCGGCCTGGCCCCGATGCGTCGCGACGGCCGTTACGGCGGCTTCGTCCAGGCGCAGCAGCAGCTCACCGGC
>JAMFST010001492.1 GCA_026225435.1 Labilithrix luteola | reverse complement strand
GACGAGGAGGTGAAGAAGCACAAGGAGGAGAAGCCGCCGGGACCGACGGTCAACCTCGAGCCCTTCCTCCTCGTCACCAACGACGAGGCCAAGAAGCCGCACGCCATGAAGGTGACGCTGGCCGTGGAGTTCGGCGAAGGCGTGAAGGAAGACGCGCTGAAGAACTTCACCCCGCGCATCCGCGACGCGGCGCTGTCGTACCTGCGCACCGTCTCGTACGAGGAGGCCGTCGACGCCACCAAGGCCGACAAGCTCCGCGACGAATTGCTCGAAAAATTCCAGAAAGCCGGCGCCAGCGAGGCCGAGCGCGTCCTCGTCACCGACCTGGTGGTGCAGTGAGCTCGTTCTCCGCGCCCGCCCTGCCGGCGTCGCTCGCTCCCAAGCGGGACAACCCGTTGCTGCGCTCCGCTCTCGGCGGCGCGCGCATGGAGAAGGCGTCCGGCGCGTTCGCCAAGGAGGCGCCGAGGCTGCTGGTGGCGCTGCGGCGCGCGGTGCCGTTCCTCTCGCGGCGGCGCGTCCCCATCCGGGTCGCCTCGGTGAAACCGTGCTCGCTCACCGACCTGGTGGCGAGTCTCGCGCGACCCGCCTTCGTTCAACCGCTCACCGTTCGCGGCGCTGGAGTCGGTGGCCGCGGCGCGCTCGTCCTCGACGCCCACGCCAGCGCCCTCTTCCTCGACGGCGTCCTCGGCGGCGACGGCACCGGCCTCCCGGAGCTGCCCCCCAACGGCCTCACGGCGCCCCAGAGCGCGCTCGTGGCCGGTATCACGTCCAACATCGTCCGCACCTTCGCCGAGGCGCTGGAAGCCGCGTTCGCGGTCCGCGTGACCCCCGCGCGCGACGAAGGGGAAGACCCGGCCGCCGACCGCGCCTCGATCGCCTGCGTCATCGAGATCGGGGACCCCGAGGGCGAAGGCCCCTGCGCGCAGATCATCGTCTCGCTCCCCAAAGAAGTGCTCGGCAGCTCTCAAGCCGACGTCGACGCCGCCGTCATGAAGACCGACGCCCGCGTGGCGCAGGTCCTGGAAACCGTGGAGCTCGATGTGGTCGCCGAGCTGGGTCGCGTTCGACTCAGGGTCGCCGATTTCGTGCGCCTCAAGGTCGGCGATACCCTCAAGCTGGATGCGCAGGTGAACGGCGACGTGACCGTTCGCGCAGAAACCAAGGAGATCTTCCGCGGTCGGCCGACGACCAGCGGGGGTCAGATCGCACTCGCCATCCGCGAAGTGGTCCGGCACGAACGTTGAAGAAGGAGCTGGCGTACCCCCCGAAAGGTCGCCATGAACGCTCCGTCTGTCCCGCAGCCTCCCGCACCGAACGCCTCCGCAGCCCCCGTCGCCGAAGTCTCCTCGCCGCTCACGCCGACCCCGCCGTCCTCCGGCGCGATGCACCTGCTCCGCGACGTCGAGGTCGAGATCACCCTCGAGATCGGCCGCCGACGGATGCGCATCGCCGACGTCCTCAAGATCACCGCCGGCCAGACCCTGGAGCTCGGCAAGGGGGCCGGCGAGCCGCTCGATCTGTACGTGAACGGCCGCCTCCTCGGCCGCGGTGAAGCGGTCGTCGTCGGCAACCGTTACGGCGTCCGCATCACCGAGCTGGTGGACGGCGCCGCGGAGCCGAACTCGTGAACCGCTTCGCATCGTCCGTGGCCGCTGCGGTGACGGTCGGCGTCACCGCACTGTCTGTTTACGCCAGCCCGTTGACGGAGGGCGTCGCCCGCGCCGACGAGGGGCCGGCCTCTGCCATCGTTCCGGTGACGCCCCGCGCGCAGGCCGTTCAGGCGGCGGCTCCCGTGGCGCGCCCCGCTCCGGTCGTCGCGACGACCCCGGCCATCGCGGCGGCTCCGGTTGCTGCGGCTCCCGAGCCCGGTCCGGTCGCCGTCCAGCCGACCCCGGCTGCCCAGGCGATCTCGGCGGCGGTCTCCGCTCCGGCCGTTGCGACGCCGCTGAACCTGGTCCCGAGCAAGCCGCTGGAGCTGGCCGAGCCGGCGCCCGCCTCGAACCTCGGCTGGAAGCTCGGCGCCATGGGTCTCCTCGCCGCCGCCGGCTTCTGGGCCTACACGAAGAAGAAGAACGCGACTCCGGTGAAGGAGTCCGCCATCCCCGAGATGCGCATCCTGCGGCGCACGTCGATCGGTGTGCGCAGCGAGCTGCTGCTCGTCGACCTCGAAGGGCAGCGCATCCTCCTCGGCGTCACGCCGAGCAACATCCAGAGCCTGCTCATCGTGCCCGACTCGGCCATGAGCGATCCGCTCCCGGTCGAGGAGCCGGTCCGCGCGCAGGACTCCGTCGCCGCCATCCGCTCGATGCCCTCGATGGCGCAGCTGATGAAGCAGCTCGACGACGACGAGACCCGCCACGAGCGCACCGACCGCTCCGAGCGCGCCCCGCGCAACGACCGCGAGCAGCCGCGTGAATCGGTCCGCACCCCGGCCGAGCGCACCCGTGCGACCAGCGCCAAGCGCGCGCCGGCCAAGAAGCGCCGCCCCGAGGACGAGGTCGAGGACGACACCGCCGCGCCCGTCGAAGGTCAGGCCGAAGGGCTCGTCGCGTTCCGTCGAGGTCGCGGCCAGTGAACCCCATCGATGTCCTGAACGCGCCCGGGCTGGCTCCCCAGCTCAAGATCCTCGCGCTCCTCACGATCCTGTCGCTGCTGCCGGCGCTCGTCCTCACCATGACGAGCTTCACCCGGTCGGTCATCGTCCTCGGGTTCGTCCGTCAGGGCATCGGCACCCAGCAGACGCCGCCCAACCAGATCCTCGTCGGAATGGCGCTGTTCCTCACGATCTTCACCATGGCGCCGGTGGTCAACCGCGTCATGAACGAGGCCTACACGCCCTACCAGGCCGGCAAGATCGACGAGACGACCGCCCTCGAGCGCGCCGCCGCGCCGCTCCGCAGCTTCATGCTCAAGCAGACCCGCGAGGCCGATCTCGCGCTGTTCTACGAGGCCGCCAAGGAGCCGTTCCCCAGGACCGAGGAAGAGGTTCCGCTGCGCATCGCCACCCCGGCGTTCATCGTCAGCGAGCTCACCACCTCGTTCCAGATGGGCGTGCTCGTCCTCCTGCCGTTCCTCGTCATCGACCTGGCCATCTCGTCGATCCTCATGTCGCTCGGCATGATGATGGTGCCGCCCACGACCATCTCGCTGCCGGTCAAGCTGCTCCTCTTCGTGGTCGTCGACGGCTGGCATCTCCTGGCCGGTTCCTTGCTCAGGAGCTTCGCGTGAACGCCGACCAAGCACTCGAGCTGATGAAGCACCTCCTGGAGGTGACCATGATGGTGGCGGGACCGGTGCTGGGAGCCTCGCTCCTCGCCGGCGTCATCATCGGGATCATCCAGGCCGCGACGCAGATCAACGAGGCGTCGATCAGCTTCGTCGGCAAGGTGATGGCGGTCCTCGCCATCGGCCTGCTCGTCGGCCCGGCGCTCGCGGCGCAGGTGGTGTCCTACACCAAGAACAGCCTCACCTCGATCGAGCACGTCGTCCGCGGTTGACGGCGCGTCGCCCGCGAAGAACGGCATGTCCACGCTGCTAGAGCACATCCTGCTGACGAACGCGGCGACCTACGCCCTGGTCGTCGCCCGCCTGTCCGGCTTCGTCGTGGTCTCGCCGTTTCCCGGTAACCAGGTGACCCGGACGGCGCGCATCACGCTCGTGGCCGTGCTCGCCTGGATCGTCGCCAGCTTCGCCCCCACGACGAGCGCTCCGTCGTCCCTCGATCTGTCGCTCGCGCTGGTCGTCTGCCGCGAATTCGCCATCGGACTCATCGTCGGCCTCACGTTCCAGGCAATCTTCTGGGTAGCGGAGATCTGCGGCCAGGTCGCGTCGCAGGCGGCGGGTCTGTCGCAACCCTCGACCCTCAATCCGACCCTGGGTACGCAGGACATGGTCCTCTCCCGGATCATCTCCATGTTCGCGATGCTCCTGGCGGTCACCGTCGGTGTGCATCGCATCGCGCTGGGGATGCTGCTCGAGTCGTTTCGCGCGCTCCCGGTGGGCATCACGGTCGACATCTCGGCGCCGGCGATGGCGCTCTTCAACCTGACGGTCTCGTCGTTCACCGTGGGGATCTTGCTGGCGCTGCCGCTCCTCGCGGTGGCCTTCGTCGTGCAACTGGGGCTTGCGATGATCGCGCGCGCGGCTCCGGCTCTGCAGATTTTCAGCGTGGGATGGGGCGTGCTTCTCGCCACCGGTTCGATCATCTT
>JAMFST010000177.1 GCA_026225435.1 Labilithrix luteola | reverse complement strand
TACGAGGCGATGAAGACCGGCACGGACGGGCCGCGGACGCTCCACCAGCGCAAGTGCCTCGAGCTGGGGATCGCCTACGAGAAGATGTTCCTCGCGTGGATCGACGACCTGCCTACTTGAACTGCGGCGTGCGCTTGGTGGAGAGGCCGAGCAACGCGGCGCGCGTCATCTTCGCCGAATCGTCCCCGTCGTAGCGATCGCTCACCGCGCGCACCAGCTCCTCGAGCTTCTGTCGCTTCACCGCCGCCTTGTCCGGGAAGAGCACCGGCGCGGCGCCGCGCACCTCCAGCCCGGAGAGCGACAGTCCGGTCAGGCGGATGCGCGCGTTCTTCAGCGGGAACTTCGCCAGGAGCGCGCAGGCGGCGTCGTGGATGGCCATCGTGTCGGCCGCCGCCTCGGTCAGCGTCGTCTGCCGCGTGAGCAAGGTGAAGTCGGCCAGCTTCAGCTTCACCGTGATGGTGCGCCCCGCCACCCCGGCGCGCGTCATCCGCTGGGCGATGCGCTGCGCGCTGGCGAGGAGCGCGCGCGAGATCTCGTCGCGCGTCGTGAGATCGTGATCGTGCGTCTCCTCGGCGCCGATCGACTTGGCCTCGCGATCCGGCACCACCGAGCGCGCGTCGTCTCCCCGGGCGAGCGCGCGCACCTCGACCCCCCAGCTACCGAGCACCCGCTCGAGCCGGTCCACCTCGGCGTCGGCGAGGTCACCGAGCGTCTGGAATCCGAGCGCGCGCAGCTTCGGCGCCGTCTTCGCGCCCACGCCCCACATCCGCTCGATGGGTAGCTTGGCCAGGAACTGTCGCGACGTGCCCGGCGGCACCACCACGAGCGCGTTCGGCTTGTGAAGGTCGCTGGCGATCTTGGCGACGAACTTGGAGTCGGCCACGCCGGCGGAGACGTTCAGCCGTAGCTCGCCGGCGACGTCCTCCTTGATGCGCCGGGCGATGGTCTCGCCGCTGCCGAAGAGCGAGTGGCTGGCGGTGACGTCGAGGAAGGCCTCGTCGATCGACAACCCCTCGACGAGCGGCGTGTACCGGTTGAACACTTCGAAGACGCGGTCGCTCACCTCGATGTAGCGATCCATGCGCACCGGGAGGAAGATCGCCTGCGGGCACAGACGGAACGCCTGCGCCGTGGGCATCGCCGAGTGCACCCCGAACTTGCGCGCCTCGTACGACGCCGCGCTCACCACCCCGCGCCGCGCCGACCCACCGACCACCACCGGCTTGCCCACCAGCGACGGATCGTCGCGAACCTCCACCGACGCGTAGAACGCGTCCATGTCCAGATGGAGAATTGTCCGTGCGCCCTTCTCCTGCGCGTCCGGATCGCTCATACGAGCGTCGTCAGCTTCCCCGCGAGCCAGTCGCGGGCCACCACCACGTCGTGCACCTCCTCCGGCCCGTCGGCGATGCGCGCCGCGCGCGCGTGCCGGTACCACTGGGCAAAGGGCATGTCGTCGCTGAACCCGAGCCCGCCGTGGATCTGGATGCAGTCGTCCAGGACGTCGCACAGCAGCTTGGCCACGTGGTTCTTGCACATCGAGGAGTAGCCGCGCGCCTCGCGCGTGCGCCCCTCCTCGAGCATCCACGCGCAGTGCAGGGTCATCAGGTTGCCCGCATGCAGACCGTGCACCGCGTCGGCGATCTTCTTCTGCACCATCTGGTGCTGGCTCAGGATCTTGCCGAAGCTGGTGCGCGTCTCCAGCTGCTTCTTGCATAGCTCGAGAGCGCGGTCGGCCAGCCCCAGCCAGCGCATGCAGTGGGTCAGGCGCGCCGGCACCAGCCGCTTCTGCGCCAGCACGAACCCCTGCCCCACCTGCCCGATGACCGCCTCCTCGCGCACGCGCACGTTGTGGAAGCGCAGCTCCGCCTCGCGGTGCACCAGGACCGGCTCGGCCATCGTGGGGATGTCGCGCACGTGCTCCACGCCGACGGCGTCGCGCGGCACCGCGAACAAGGTCGCCGGCCCGGCGCCGCCGCTCTCCTCGTCGGTGCAGGCCATCACCAGCAGCACCGAGGCGGTCCCGCCGCCGGTCGCGTACCACTTGTGCCCGTCGATCACCCAGTCGACGCCGTCCTTGATGGCCCGCGTGCGCAGGTTCGAAGGATCCGCGCCGGCGCCGGGAGCGGGCTCGGTCATGCAGAAGGCGCTCGAGATCTCCCCGCGCACCAGCGGCTGCAGCCACCGCTCCTGCAACGCCGGCGACGCCTCGCGCGCGAGCAGATCCATGTTCCCCTGGTCGGGCGCGTCGCAGTGGAACACCGCCGCCCCCACCGACGAGCGCCCCATCTCGCGAAAGAGCGCGCACATTCCCATCACGCCGAGCCCACGCCCGCCGAGCTCCGTCGACAGGTGCGGCGTCCACAGACCGGCCGCGCGCGCGTCCGCTTGCAGCGCCTTCAGCGTCGTCCGCTCGCCCGCCTTGTCCTCGGCGATGATCGCCCACTCGAGCGGGATCACTCGCTCGTCGACGAAGGTGCGCACCTGTTGCCGGAGCGCGGCCAGCTCGGGGGGAAGATCGAAGTTCATCGGGGGTCGCTCTCGCCTTTCGTACCGCTCGTCGTCGTCGCCTCGATCTCGGCTGCGAGATCGAAGCTCGGATCATTCACCGCCAGCCGCGTGAGCAACGTCTCCTTCACGTGCCGGGCGAGATACGACCGCTCCCCCTCGCGGACCTCGCCGTTCTTCAGGCGCAGCACCATCCGCTCGGTGAGCATGGTGATGCGGTTGCGCCGGGCATCGCGCGTCGCCGGGTAGGGCGCCGGATCGTCGGGAAAGAGCACGCTCAGCCGGGTGAGCTCGCCCGCGTCCTGCGCCTCCTCGCCCGCCGACTCGCGCATGACGATGCGGCAGATGCGCGCGGCCAGACGCGCTCGTTCCGCCAGCCGCGGATGGGCGGCCGCGAGCGCCGGCTCGAGCTCGTCCTCGAGGAGGAGCGCCACGGCGGCGAGCAGCTGCTGATGGGTCGGTGCGTCTTGCATGATCAGCCTCGCCGGCGCCAGCTGAGCGGCCCGTTGCCCCCGAAATCGGTCGCCAGATCGATGAGCCGCAGCGCCTCCCACTCGATCTCGGCGGTGCGCCGCCCCATCGCCGCGATCTCCACGTCGACGACGCCGCGCTGCAGGAGCCGCTCCGCCCGCAGCACGCCGGCGACCGCCCAGCGGCAGTTGCCGAGCACCTCCCACCAGTGCACCCGCGAGGGATCGACCGCGCGCCCGCTCGCCTCCGAGTACGCGCGATAGAACGGCTCGCGCTGCCCGATCCCGCCGACCGGCCGCGCCAGCTGCCCGAAGCGAAACGAGCGCAGGCACAGCCACGCGAGGTCCTCCTCCGGCGCGCCCCAGTGCGCGAAGTCCCAGCCGAGGATGGCGAGCAGCCGCCCCGGCGCGCCGGGAACGTCAGGCGCGACGAGGAGGTTCCCCACGCGGAAGTCGCCATGGACCATCACCACCGGCCCGATCGGCGGCCGCGTCCGCACCAGCCAGTCGAAGGCGAGCTCGATCGCCGGCCGCCGCGCCGACAGCCCATCGAGCACCCCGCGCAGCCACGCCAGCGACGCCGCCGCCGCGTCGCAATCCGGCTCGCTCGCGTTCAACCCGGGGAAGCTCGTCGGCCGCTCCGGCGACGTCGCCGTCACCGCGTGAATCTTCGCCGCCTCGCGCGCCAGCTCCACCGGCAGCGTCTCGCGCGCCTCGGCGAACTCCGCAGCCAACACGACCCGCTCCGCTCGCGGCTCCCCCTCGATGTACGGCACGAAGTACGAGCTCGCCCCCTCGCGCGTCAGCCCGCGCAGCAGCCACCGCGGCACCGGCGTCTTCACCCCCGCCGCCGTCGCCGCCAGCACCACCGCGTACTCCTCGGCGCGATCGAGCGTCCCCGGCAGCGAAGGCCCGGCGTCGCCGCGCAGCACGAGCTCCTCGGTCGCGGCGTCCTTGCCATCGCCGACCGCCAGCGTCACCTTCCAGCTATCGGGAAACGTCGAGTGCGCCCCGTGCCCGAGCCGCCGGATATCCCGAACCGTCGCGTGCACCGGCGCATCGGGTAGCGCCGCCAGCCGCTGCCCGATCCGTCCCGCCAGCTGCGCCGTCCGCGCCGCCTCCGTGTCGATCGTCGCACCGGGAGCGGGGGGCATGTCTCGGGTTTAGCAGGGTCTCGGCGCAGGGAGCAGGGGCGGCTGTCTTCGCTCCGTTCTAAGGTGCCTCCGGGAGCGAGGTGCGTCGATGAGCCGGGTTCGCCACCAGCATTCCACGTCCGTGTTCGTCACTTCTTCACGGCGTCCGAGTGGTCGGGCACTCCACAGCTCCGCGAGCCGGAGAAGCACTCGGACCTCATGTGGGGATGCCTTCGCGATCTCCCGGACGAGACGATCCCTTACGTCCGCCAGGCCCTTCTGCACATCGCCGAGGGCGTTCCGTACTCCGAGTACGGGTGGGACCCGACGCGCTAGCGCCCGCTCGCCGGCCCCGCTCGCCCGCTCTTGCCCGCCTTGCGCTCCTCGAGGCAGCGCAGCTCGTACGCGCTCTCGAACTCGCTCCGCTCGCGCGTCGCCTTCATCGTCATGCCGACCAGCGCGGTCGCCAGGCTCGCCGTCGACACGCCCATCGCCACCAGCCGCGACGACACGAGGAAGGTCGTGCTGCGCACGTTCCCGCGGCTCCGGAGCGCCCAGCCGGTGAGCACGCGCCGCGCATCCGAGTCGTACGACTCCATCTCTTCCCAGTCGTGGAACGAGTCGAACACCACGCCGCGCTGGAGCTCCGGCTCGATGGCCGCCATCCACCCCTGCACCATCGCCAGCGACAGGTGCCCGCGCGCGCGCGTCAGCGACACGCCGGTCACCGGCGCGAAGAGCGAGAACGTCCCGCGCGACTCCTCCAGGTGCAGCCGAGGATTGCGCGGGATCGCGGCGCTGCTCCGGCGCGGAGGCGGAGGAGGAGGAGTCGGTGGGAC
>JAMFST010001491.1 GCA_026225435.1 Labilithrix luteola | reverse complement strand
TGGCGAGCATGCCCTTGACGATGTCGCGGTTTCCGTTGATCCACTTCTTGCTGCCGATGATCACGGCCGGCATCTGCGACCGGTATTGCTTGGTCGACACGATCGAGACCAGGCCGCCCTTCTGCTCGGCAACGTTGACGTCGCCCGGCGTCCACGTCACGACGCCCTGCACGCAGTGGTTCTCCTTCGCGCCGGTCTTCTTGTTCTTCATGTCGACGCAGAAGCCGGTGATGTACTTCTGCGCGGCCTCGATGTAGTCGTTCGCGTTGACCCAGTTCATCGCGTCGGGGTCGTAGCTCTGCTCGTCGGGGTTGTTCGGGATGTTGTTGTCCCCGAGCCACTTCATCGCGATGTTCCAGTCGCCGTCGCGGAGCACACCGGCGGTGAGGCCGCCGCGCGCCGCCTGCGGGTTCGCCTTCCAGGCGGCCGGCCCCATGAACTTGTCCTCGCCGCGGCTGTAGCCGGCCGAGCCGACGACCTGCGCGATCTCGTCGGCGCCGAGCTTGAGCAGCTTGTCGTTGAGCCCCTTGAGGTACTGCGCGCCGCCGTCGCCCATGATGACGACGAAGTGGGCGCCGTCCTTCGGCTGCGCCTCGCCCTTCGCCATGTGCTCGGCGAAGGTGGCCTGGAAGCCCTGCATGTTGTCGGTGGAGTCCTCGCGAATCAGCTTCAGGTTGACGCCGTGCTGGCACATCAAGCTGCCGGCCACCGCCTGCTTGCCGCCGGTCGCGTACATCAGGCCCATCTGCGCGTTCCACGCCCAGTGGTACAGGCGGACCTCCGGCAGGTTGGCGCAACCAGGCGGCGCGTCGGTGGCGACGGGCATCCCCGCGTTGCTGTCTCCGGGGAGGTTCGCGGTCGGCGGGATGTTCGACGAGGGGACCCCGTTGGCGGTCGGAGCGACCTTCCCCATCAGGCCCGGATTCAGCCAGAAGATGAGGACGACGGCGCCGATGGCGACGGCGGCGATGAAGATCTTGGCGGCGTTAGTCAGACGGATTCGGCTCACGCGGCGGAGCTTAGCGGTTCTCCGCATTTTCAGCGGAAAATGTGGAGATTCGACGGCACTGGACAGACGCCGCGAAGCGCGCGAGCGTACCGGTTCCATGAGCGCCACCGTCGGTCACCAGGTCCACTCGAAGTTCAAGCTTTTCGCCGGCTCGCTTTCGCCCGACGGCACGATCGGCGCGCTGGCGAAGGAGGTCGAGGCGTTCGCCAAGAAGGCCAAGGCGGCGCCCAAGAGCATCGGCATCGAGTACGTCGAGCACACCAAGCAGGTTCTGCTCTCGCTCGGCTACCGCGACGACGAGCCCGGTTACGAGATCACGCTCCACTCGGTCTCGCTGGGCAAGCTCGCGGGAACCGGCGCCGAGGATCTGGCGAAGGCCGAGGAGAAGATGGGCGAGGCGGCCGACAAGGTGGAGAAGCTGATCTGCCACGAGCTGCTGGTGACGGACACCAACGAGCTGATCATGGTGTTCATGGCGCACGGGTGACGCGCGCGTCGCTCGGCGCGGCAGGCTGGGCGCGACAGGACGCGACAACTTCTTACCGCCGCTCGACAGCTTCTGGAGTCGCCGTCGATACAGTGGAGGGATGACCTCCCTGGTGGCCGCGATCGCGCGCGCCGTCGTCGTCGTTTACTACGCGCTGCTCGCGGTGCTGGCGCTCTTCGGGCTCCGGCGCTGCTACCTCCTCGGGCGCTACTACCGGAACAAGCGGCGCATCGTGCGCCCCTGGGATGGCGCGGGGAGTGAGCCGCGGGAGCTGCCGGTGGTCACCGTGCAGCTGCCCATCTTCAACGAGGTGCACGTGGCCGAGCGCTTGCTCGCGACGATCACGCGCCTCGACTGGCCGCGCGAGCGCCTCGAGATCCAGGTGCTCGACGACTCGATCGACGAGACGACGGCCATCGTGGCTGCGGCGGTGGCGCGCCATCGATCGGAGGAGGGCGGTGGGTTCGACATCCATCACCTGCACCGTGACTCGCGGGCCGGATACAAGGCCGGGGCGCTCGCTGCGGGGCTGGCCGTCGCGCGTGGGGAGCTCGTCGCCATCTTCGACGCCGACTTCATGCCGGAGCCGAGCTTCCTCAGCCAGACGGTCCCGTTCTTCGCCACCGACGAGACGCTCGGCTTCGTGCAGGGCGGGTGGGAGCACGTCAACCGCGAGCACTCGCTGCTCACCCGGGTGCAGGCCATCCTCCTCGACGCGCATTTTCGCTTCGAGCACACGGTGCGCAGCCTGTCGGGCTACTTCGTCAACTTCACCGGCACCGGCGGGGTGTGGCGCGTGCAGGCGATCACCGAGGCGGGGGGCTGGCAGCACGACACGCTGATCGAGGACGCGGATCTCGCGTACCGCGCTCACCTCGCCGGATGGCGCGGGCTGCACCTGCCGGATCTGCTGTGTCCGAGCGAGCTGCCCGAAGATCCGTCGGCCTGGCGCGGGCAGCAGCAGCGCTGGGCGAAAGGGAACGCGCAGGTGATGCGCAAGCTGCTGCCGAGGATCCTCCGCTCGCGCGCGCCCTGGGGCGCCAAGGTGGAGTGCTTTCTCCACCTGAGCTCCAACTGCGTGCATCCGGTGAACCTGCTGCTCGCGCTGCTCTTCGTTCCGTCGCTGTGGGCGCGGCGGAGCGTCGGCACGATGGGGACGCTGCTGCTCGACGCGTCGCTCTTCGCCTTCAGCTTCGTCTCGGTGGGGGCGTACTTCGCGCTGTCGCAGCGGGAGCGGCCGGCGATGACCTTCGCGCGCTGGGCGCGTGAGCTGCGGGTGCTTCCGAGCTTGATGGCGCTGGGGATGGGCGCGTCGATCAGCCAGAGCCGCGCGGTGCTGGGCGGGCTCTTCGGGCGTGACCTGGTCTTCCAGCGCACCCCCAAGACCGGGCGGATGCGGCGGCCCACCGGGAGCTACCGCGCGCCGATGAGCCGGATGGTGTTCGTCGAGGGGCTG
>JAMFST010001490.1 GCA_026225435.1 Labilithrix luteola | reverse complement strand
GCAGACCGCGCAATGCGACGCGCTCAAGTGCGTGCCCGACTGCAGCACGGGCATTTCTCTTCTCCAGCCGGACCTCGAGTGCGGCCCGCTCGATGCTGGCGCAAGCGGGCCCGACGCATCGCCTTGAGGCTCGCGCTGCCTCAGGCGAAATACCGATTCGGTTCAGCCACTTACTCGGTTGACGCGCGCGCACCGGCGGGCGGAGATCGTGACGTAAAAACCGTTCTCCCCTTCCTCGTCGCCGGCTCCCTCCTCTCGCTGACCGCCTGCGGTGACAAGCCTCCGGCGCAGGACCCGTCGGCGAATCCCGCCAACGCCACCGATCCGAACGGTCCGGGAGTCCCCGCGACTCCGACGCCGGCTCCGGCCCCCACCAACCGAGCAGGCGGCCCGCCGCGCCTCACCCCGCCCAGTACCAGTCGGCAAACAGCACCGCGTGGAGCGCGAGGAACATCGTCATCCCGATGAGCACCGCGCGCTCCACGAAGGGCCGCTTCGTCCACATCGCCAGCACGAGGAACGCCGGGACCACGCAGGTGGCGAAGCGCTCCATGCTCATCACCTTTCCCGAAGTGAGCGGCACCAGCACCGACAGCAGGCAGAAGATCGTCAGCCCGGAGTCGAGCCGGCGGAGCGCGTACGCGCTCACCGCGATCAGGAACACGCTGGTGAAGATGTCCCAGACCTTGTGCAGACCGGGATCGTTCAGGTCCACCGTCTCCTCGTAGAGCGCCATCAGCGGCGAGCGACTCGAGCCGCGGCTCCAGGTGGCCTGCGCCTTGAGGAAGGCCCACGGATCGCCGACCTGGACCTTGAGCATCCACATGAAGAGCACCAGGCCGAGCGGGATGAGGCACAGCGCGCCGATTCCCGCCCAGCTGCGCAGCGAGACGCCGCGTAGATCCGAGAGGCGCCAGCCGCGCCGGTGGACCGCGCCGAAGACCAGCGCCGGGGCGAGCAGAACGCCGGTGGTGCGGGTGAAGGCGGCGAAGATGCCGAAGAGCGCCGCCACGAAGAGGCGATCCTCCTCGTAGAAGTAGAGCGCGCCGGCGACGGCGAAGAAGAACAGCCCCTCGCTGTAGAAGCAGGAGAAGAAGTGCGCCGTCGGGAAGGCCAGCGCCATCCACACGGCGCGCCGGGCGCCGGGCGCGTCGAGGTAGCGCTGAGCGAGCTTGTACAGGAAGTACATCCCGGCGATGGTCGCCAGGTTGGTGACCACCAGGCCGCCGACCCAGTGGTCCTTGCCGAGCAGCTTCCCGACGTAGCGCGCCAGGTAAGGGAACGCCGGGAAGAAGGCGACGTCGCTCTGCCCGCCCTGGAGGAAGTAGCCGCTGGTGGCGACGCGGTTGTACCAGCCGCTGTCCCAGCGGGCGAAGCTGTCCCACAAGGTCGACGCGGGGAACGCGGTGTAGTCCTTGTGGTGGTTGTTGGCGCGCTCGGGGAGCAGATCGCGGGTGAAGTAGATCAGCCCGAGCAGCGACAGCCGCGTCACCAGGAACGCGGCGACGACGAAGACGAGGTCCCGGTGGCGCGCATGCAGGGCGAGGAGCCGCGCGCGGAGATCAGCCACGCGCGCGCCAGCCGGCCAGGATGTACAGAAGCGGAAGGAGGACCAGGAGGATCTCGATCACCAGCGCGGCGCGGCGAAAGCGAGCGGGAACCAGCGGTCGCGCGGGAGGGGCAGCCTTGCTCACGCCGCCGGCTCCACGCTGCCGCTCGGATCGGCGTCGGCCATCCACTCCTGCAGCGAACGCACCTGCACCGGCCCGCCGCGCATCGCTTCGAGCGCGTCGCAGGCGGCCAGCGCGGCGGCCAAGGTGGTGAAGTACGGCAGGTTCGCCAGCAGCGTCTGGCGGCGGAGCGAGTAGCTGTCCTTCACCTCGCGTGCGCCGATGGTGGTGTTGATCACCATGGCGATGGTGCCGCCGCGGATGGCGTCGACCACGTGCGGCGTCCCCTCGTTCACCTTGTTGATGACCTTCACCGGGACGCGCGCGCGCGAGATGGCGGCGGCCGTCCCCTTGGTCGCGAGGATTTCGTACCCGACCGAGCGAAGGCGGCGCGCCAGCAGCGCGGCGAGCGGCTTGTCCTCGTCCTTCACGCTGATGAAGGCGACGGTGCGCGGCGGCCGGTCACCGCCGCTACGGTCGACCGCCCCTGCGGCGCTGCGCGGATCGCCGAGGTCGACGCCGGCAGCGAGCATGCTCTTGCCGAAGGCGCGGGCGAAGGTGTCGCTCATGCCCATGACCTCGCCGGTGGAGCGCATCTCCGGCCCGAGGATGGTGTCGACGCCGGGGAACTTGGCAAACGGAAAGACGCTCTCCTTGACGGCCACGTGACGCGGCAGCGGTGCATCGTCGATGCCGAGGTCGTCGAGCGTCTTGCCGACCATCAGCTTGGCGGCGATCTTCGCCAGCGGCCGTCCGGTCGCCTTGGAGACGAACGGCACGGTGCGGCTGGCGCGCGGGTTGACCTCGAGGATGTACACCTCGCCGCCCTTCACCGCGAACTGCACGTTCATCAGGCCGATGACGCCCAGCTCGAGGGCGAGCATGCGCGTCTGCTCCTCGATCGACAGGACGATCTCCGGCGAGAGCGAGTGCGGCGGGAGCACCGAGGACGAGTCGCCGGAGTGCACCCCGGCCTCCTCGATGTGCTGCATGACGCCGCCGATGACCGCGCGCTTGCCGTCGGACACGCAGTCGACGTCGACCTCGATGGCGTCCTTGAGGAACTCGTCGACGAGGAGCGCGGGGTTGCCGGCGTCGCGGGCCGCTTCCATCGCCAGCTCGACGTAGCGGGCCAGCTCGAGGCGGCTGTAGGCGATCATCATCGCGCGCCCACCGAGGACGTACGACGGGCGGACGAGCACCGGGTAGCCGATCGACTCGGCGATCTTGAGCGCCTCCTCGGCGGCGTTCTCGGCCCGGGTGCCATCGGCGATGCCGCTGCGGGGGCGCTTCAGCTGCAGCTTGGTGAGGAGCGCGTCAAAGCGCTCGCGGTCCTCGGCGCGGTCGATGGCGTCGGCGGGCGTGCCGAGCAGCTTCACCCCGCGCGCCTCGAGGGCGACGGCGAGCTTGAGCGGAGTCTGCCCGCCGAACTGCACCACCACGCCGTCCGGCTTCTCCTCGTCGCAGATGGCGAGCACGTCCTCGAGCGTGAGCGGCTCGAAGTACAGGCGGTCGGAGGTGTCGTAGTCGGTCGAGACGGTCTCCGGGTTGCAGTTGACCATGATGGTCTCGTACCCGAGCTCGCGCAGCGCCTGCACGGCGTGGACGCAGCAGTAGTCGAACTCGATCCCCTGCCCGATGCGATTCGGCCCGCCGCCGAGGATGACCACCTTGGGCACGCCGTGGCGCGGCTCCGCCTCGCTCTCCGATTCGTACGTGCTGTACAGGTAGGGCGTCTTCGCCACGAACTCGGCGGCGCAGGTGTCGACCCGGGCGAACACCGGGCGGATGTCGGCAGCGTGGCGGAGCGCGCGGATCTCGTCCTCGGTGCGGTCGAGGATGCGGGCGATGTGCCGGTCCCCCATGCCGATGCGCTTGGCGGCGCGCAGGACGGCGGGCGACGGCTCGCGCTTGAGCGCCGACTCCATCACCACGATGGTGCGGATGTTGGCGAGGAACCAGGGGTCGATCTTGGTCCGCTTGAAGAGCTCCTCGTCGCCGATGCCGAGGCGCATGGCGTC
>JAMFST010001489.1 GCA_026225435.1 Labilithrix luteola | reverse complement strand
GCGTCGCCGCCTTCGCCAGCGCCGACGAGACGGACGGCGGCGAGGGGGCGGTCTACGTCCTGCTCCGCCGCTGATCGAAACGCCACGAACGAGTCGCGGCGCGGCTGCTATGGTCGCGCGCCATGGTCGACAAGCAAGCGAAGATCTGGCTCGACGGCGCTCTCGTCGACTGGGACGACGCCAACGTCCACATCCTCACCCACTCACTCCACTACGGCATCGCCGCCTTCGAAGGGGTGCGCGCGTACCTGCGGGCCGACGGCAGCACCTCGCTGTTCCGTCTGGGCGATCACATCGACCGGCTCTTCGACACCTGCAAGCTGGTGCTCCTCAAGCCGGAGTTCACCCGCGAGCAGGTCTCCGCCGCCTGCATCGAGGTCCTGCGCGTCAACGGCATGAAGCAGGGGTACCTGCGGCCGCTGGTGTTCGTCGGCGAGGGGGCCATGGGTATCTACGCGCCCGACAACCCGGCGCGCACCTCGGTCATCGCCTGGAGCTGGGGCAGCTACCTGGGCGCCGACGCCCTCGAGCGCGGCATCCGCTGCAAGGTGAGCTCGTTCGCCCGCCACCACATCAACGTCAGCCTCTCCAAGGCGAAGCTCTCCGGCCAGTACACCAACAGCGTGCTCGCCAAGCGGGAGGCGAAGTTCGGCGGCTACGACGAGGCGATCCTCCTCGACCACCACGGCTTCGTCTCCGAGGGCTCGGGCGAGAACATCTTCGTCGCCCGCAAGGGCGTCCTGTACACGCCGGACCTGTCCAGCTCGATCCTCGAGGGGATCACCCGCGACACCATTCTCCAGCTGGCGCGCGAGGAGGGGATCCCGGTCCTCGAGGGGCGCATCACCCGCGATCAGCTGTGGCTCGCCGACGAGGTGTTCCTCACCGGCACCGCGGCGGAGCTCACCCCGGTGCGCGAGGTGGACGATCGTCCCATCGGCGACGGGGTGGTCGGCCCGATCACCAAGAAGCTGCAGGCGCGGTACTTCGAGGTGGTGCGCGGAAGCGACACCACGCACCCTGAGTGGCTCACCACCATCTGAGCGCGGCGGTCGCCATCGGGATCGTGGCGACGCTCGCGGGCTGCGCTCCGACCACCACGCCGGCCGCGTCCGGCGATCCGGCGACGGCGGCCGCCGCGACCTCGGGGTTCGACGAGGGGCGCAGCGGTCGGTATCACTCGGCGCGCTTCGAGCTCTCGCTGGTGCTGCCGGGGGGCAAGGAGTGGACGGTCGACGATCACCGTGGCCCCGAGCTGGTCGCGACGCACGCGCCGACCTCGTCGCGCCTCACGCTGCGGGTCTTCGAGCTGAACGAGCTCGTCAACCGCCAGCGCTGCGAGCTGGAGGCGCGGGCACGCTCGCTCGTCCCCGCCAAGCTGTCGCTGCTCGACGAGTCGGACGAGGGCGGGCCGCCGGACTTCGACACCCACGTCGTCGTCGGTCTCGCGCCGCCGCCTGCGAGTGCGGACAAGCCGCCCATCACCGGCCATGTGCTCGCCTTCGCCGCGCGCGTGCGTCGCTGTCTCGTCTTCGACTTCAGCGCCACCGTGCCCGCCGGCGCCGAGGCGACGCTGGGCGATCGCCTGGCCGTGGGGACCACGCGCATCCTGCCGACGGTGCAGCTGGATTCGTCGGCGCCGGTCAGATCCCCCCGTCGCTGATCCCGTTGGTCCCCGCCAGCGGCGGGTCGGTCACCCAGTTGTTCCAGCTGCGCACGCTGACGATGTCCATGTCCCAGCCGTGCCCCTGATCGGTGGTCTTCGCGCTGTTCGGCTCGAAGTACGCGCTCGTCTGATCGCTCAGCTGCAGGTACATCGCCGTCTGCTTGGTGGTCCCGTCGGCGCGCTTGTACGAGTCGGCGAGGTACTCCTGGTGGAAGGACGCCACGACCACGCCGTCGACGAGCACGTCGATGCGATCGGATCCGTCGTCCGGCCAGTTCTGCGCGATGCAGTGGGTGTTCACGCCGAGGTTCACCCCCGCGGGCAGCTGCTCGAACGGGTTGCGATCCTTGTAGCCATTGGAGTTCGCCCAGTAGACCGGTCCGGGGCGCACCTTCGGCTCGAGTGGCGTCTTCTCGTCGTACCAGGGCACCCCGGCGTTCACGTAGTTGCCGCGCGCCACGCCGTCCGCGTCGCGCGTGTAGCCGTCGTTGAGATCCGTCTCGACGTAGTACTTCGAGTCGTAGGTCTGGCTGTTCGGCTGATCGTTCGTCAGGTAGTTCTCGCTCGCGTTGTTCGGATCGTGGAGAAGCTGCTCGCCGACGAACAACCAGGGGACGGACCAGGACCAGTTGCCCGTCGCCATGCGGTAGCAGACCTCGAGGTACGAGCCGGGACGGTAGGCCACCGGCGGGCGGAGGTAGCCCTGGTAGATCTGCCCGGCGCCGCAGCTCGCGTGATCCGTCCCGCTGCAGTGCGACTTGAGCGTGAGATGGTCCGCCTCGAAGACGTGCACGCTCTCCGGATCGCCGTCGGGATAGACGCGGTAGACGGAGCGGAAGTTGGAGTAGAGCCCGTCGAGGCCATTGGTTCCATAGGGCTTGCCGGTCTGGTTGCCGTGCAGGTCATAATAGGTGAAGTACTTGTCGAGATCGGCGCGGCTCCTCACCGTGGCCTCCGGGGTGCTGGTGCCGAAGACGTAGTTGGCGGTGTTGCTGTAGCCGTTCAGCTGCACGTTCCCCGCCGGTCGCACGTCCGGGTTCGTGGGGGGCGCGCTGGTGAAGTAGTGGAACGTCTGGATCCAGGTCTCGGGATTGCCCATCGCCGGGTCGCGGTTGGTCGCCAGCGGCGCGCCGATGATCGTCGCCAGCGGCCCGGTGGGGGCGGCGGCCTCGGTGGTGGCGTCCGCAGCACCCGCGTCCGCGGTCACGACCACGGGGGCAGGCGCCGCGTCGGCCGCGGTCCTTGCGGGGGTGCTGGCGTCGCGGTCGACGATGCTCGGGTCGTCGTTCGCTCCCGAGCAGGCTGCCGCCGCCGCGCCAAGGACGAGCACCAGCGCCGCCACCGCCGTCGTTCCATCGTGAGCCAGGTTCCGTCGTCGCATTCGTGCGTCTCCTCGACCAGCCTGGTTCGCAACATCCGCACCAGCGCTCGAGCTACGCGATCATCGCAGATTTTCGGGGGAACGCCCCCTTGCACCGTGCACGGACCGGCACGCGGGTGTGCACGCTTCGTACGGTGCCGGGTCCTGCGAGGCGGCGCCCGAGGTGGCGATGACAGGTCGTCACCGGGGCGCCGCGTCCTGGCGGCGGTCGTGACGTTTTGTCTGAACTTTTCACGCACGAACGACCGCGGCCGCGGCTTTTCGGCTAGCCTGCGCGCTGGCATATGCAGTGCTGGGGCCCCACCCGCGCGATGCCGCTTCCGACCTTGATAGTGTCCCGCTACCCGTCCCGACTTCGCCGCCTCGCGGTGCTCCCCGTCTTCGTCACTGCGAGCCTGGTGGGGTCTGCCTCCGCGCGCGCGGCCACCGTCGCCCCGAGCAGCGGCAGCATCGTCACGCACACGCTCCCCAACGGGGACGGCTACACCCGCGACCCTTCGCTCAACCCGAGCGGGATCAACTACGAGGATTGCGAGGAGGACGTCTCCTTCAACTTCCCCATCACGGTCACCGACGCGACCCCGGGGACGGATCAGCTCTTCGTCTACGCCGGCACCAACTGCGGCGACGCCACCCAGCTCACCGGCGCCGCCGGGAGTACCTGCTGGCAGGTCCTCGACGGCCCGCAGGACTATGTCGTCGGGCCGACCACCAGCACCACGTACGTGCTTCCGGTGCGGCAGATCCTCTCGCAGCAGTACACCGGCGTGACGACGAAGTACGTCGACGTGAGCGCCACGGACGCTGTCTGCCACCAGCAGGCGGTGAGCACGGCGCAGACGCTGAGCGTGTACTTCGTGATGACCGACTCGACCAACACGATCACCGAGGCGATCGCCAGCGCCGGGATCAACGCAGATCTCGCCGCTGCCATCGCGCCGACGGGCTTCACCCTGGGGATCGGCGACGACAAGCTCTACCCGACCTGGACCACGCTCACCGATCCGGACATCACTTCGTTCAACATCTACTACGTGACGGAAGGGTCGGTGCTCGCCTCGCAGCTCGTCTGCCCGGACGCGGGCGACGACGGCGGAGACAGCGGCGACACGACGAACAGCGGCAGCGATGCCAGCGATGTCGACGGCGACACTGACGGGAGCAGCGACGCCGGTGCGTCCACGCCCACGTCCACGACCAGCGCCTGCGTCCCGATGGCCGTCATCAACCCGATGCCGCAAGCCGATGGCAACGCGCAGCCCTTCGTGAAGGCAGGCTTCGCGTGCACCAGTCCCTTCCCCTCGGACGACGAGCAGCCGGTCGACGGCGGCGGCGGGAGCACGACCACCACCAGCGCCGGCACGGACGGCTCCGCCGAGGCGAGCACCACCACGACGATCACCAGCACCACCGGATCGATCGGACCGCTCAGCTTCCAGTCGCAGGAGTTCGACCCGACGAAGTACCCGTTCATCACCGCCGCTGCGGGCGCCAACACCGCGACCATCTCCGGGTTGATGGACAACGTCGGCTACGCGGTCGCGGTCGCGGCGGTCGACGCCTACGGCAACGTCGGCGCGCTCACCTCGGCCTCCGGTCTCGCGTGGTGCCAGTATCCGCTGGCGACCACCGACTTCTGGGACAGCTACAAGAACGAAGGGGGGGAGAACGAAGGCTGCGCCATCGCTGACCCCGGTGCGCTGCCGGGCGGCGCGGGCGCGGCCTCGCTGATCGCGGGCGCAGCGTGCGTTCTTCTGCGCCGCCGCCGCAAGCCGACACGTCCGTCGTGACCGGCTAGCGCAATCACCGCAGGCCGCGGGGTACGACGACGCGCTCGAGCAACGCGAACAGCCCCTGCGCCACCAGCGCGAGGAGCGCGGCGGGCAAGGCGCCTTCGAGCACGAGGCGGGTGTCGTTGAGACCGAGCCCGGTGCTGATGGGGACGCCGAAGCCGCCAGCGCCGACGAAGGCAGCCAGCGTCGCCGTGCCCACCGCGAGGATCGCCGAGGTCTTCACGCCGGCGAGGATCGTCGGGCTGGCCATCGGCAAGGTCACGCGCAGGAGCACCACGCGCGGAGGCAACCCGAGCGCCTCCGCCGACTCGGCCAGCTCCGGCGGGATCGAGGACAGCCCGGTGAGCGTGTTCCGCGCGATGGGCAGCAGGCCGTAGAGGAACAGCGCCGCCAGCGCCGGACCGGTGCCGATCCCGAAGAGCGGTATCATGAAGCAGAGGAGCGCGAGGGAGGGGATGGTCTGCACCAGACCCGCCGAGCCGAGGAGGAGCGCGCCGAGGACACGCCGGCGCCGCGCGATGATCCCCAGCGGGACGCCGACGAGGGTGGCCGCGAGGAGCGAGACGAGCACGAGGAAGAGGTGCTGCGGACCGTCGGTGCGGATCACCTCCAGCGTGCCGGCGAGGAAGCTCGGGGCGGCCACGTCGGCCGCGCGATCGTCCGGACGGAGCCAGGTCCTGGCCACCGCCGCCGCCGTCTTGCCGTCGGTCTCGATGGCGCGATTGAGGCGGACCACCGTGTCGGTGTCGAGCTTGCCGGCGAGCGCGTCGAGAGCGGCGAAGGCGCGCGGATGCTGGTCCCGGGCGTGCACGCGGTAGACGAAGACCGCGGCGTACGAGGGGAAGAAGCGCCGGTCGTCGGCCAGCGGGACGAGGTCGTAGGTCGCGAGGGCCGCGTCGGTGGTGTACGCGTCGGTGACGTCGAGCGAGCCTGCGGCGATGGCGCGGTAGGCGAGCGCGTGCTCGAACGCGGCCGGCTCGAGGGCGTCGAGCCCGTAGGCGCGCGCGAGCCCCGGCCAGCCGTCGGCGCGCCCGAGGAACTCGTGGCTGACTCCGATGCGCAGCTCGGGATGGTGGGCGAGATCCGAGAGCTTGGTGAGGCCGCGTGCGCTCGCGTCGGCGCGGCGGACGGCGAGCGCGTAGCCGTCCTCGAAGCCGAGCGACGCGGTCATGGCGAGCCCCTTGGCCGCGAGCGTCGCGGCGAGCTTGTCGTCGGGCGCGGCTGGATCGTGGAGGAGCGCGTCCTTCATCGTACCGAGGTACTCGGGGTAGAGATCGATCGAGTCGTTCTCCAGCGCGGTCATGGTCACCGCGGTCCCTCCGAGCGCCGCCTCGTGGCGCGCCGACTCGCCGGGGACCGCGGCGATGGTCTGGGTGGCGATCTCCCCGAGGAGGAGCGACTCGGCGAAGCGCTTGGACCCGACGCGCAGCTCCGATGGCGCGGCCGCTGCGATCGTCACGGTGGTCGCGGCAAGAGCGAGCGCCGCGACGAGGGCCACCGGCAGGAAGCGGCTCACGACGGCGCTCCGCGGGAGACGCTGGCGACGAACTGACGGACGAAGTCGTTCGCGGGCGCGCGCACCAGCTCGTCCGGCGCCGCGTCCTGCACCACCTGGCCGCGATCGAGCAGCACGATGCGTGTCGCCAGCTGCAGCGCCTCGGCGAGATCGTGCGTCACCAGCACCACCGTCTTGTTCAAGCTGGTGAAGATCTCGAGCAGGTCGTGCTGCAAGCTCGCGCGGACCAGCGGATCGAGCGCGCCCAGCGGCTCGTCGAGGAGCAAGAGCGGCGGATCGAGCGCCAGTGCCCGGGCGATGCCGACCCGTTGCCGCTGACCGCCAGAGAGCTCGCGCGGGAGGCGTTCGAGCTCGTCCTCCCGCAGGCGGATCAGCGTCGCCAGCTCCTTCGTCCGCTTCGCCATTCGCTCGCCCGCCCAGCCGAGGTGGCGCGGCCGCAGCTCGATGTTCCCGCGCGCCGTCAGGTGAGGAAAGAGGCCGCCGTCCTGCACCACGTAGCCGCTCCGCTGCCGCACCTCGGGAAGGCTCGCGCGCGTGAGCGGCGCGTCGAAGACCGAGACGGTCCCCTCGCTCGGCGTCAGCAGCCCGAGCACGAGCCGCAGCAGCGTCGACTTCCCCGATCCGCTCGACCCCACCAGCGCCACCCGCTCGCCGGATCCGATCTCGAGATCGAGCGGCCCCAGCCCCGTCTCGCCCCGGTACGAATGGCGAACGCCGGCGAAGGTGATCAGGGGGCGATCTTTCCGCGGGCGATGTCGGCGACGGCCTTGGCGGCGTCGAAACGGAAGGCGCGCGGGCGAGCGGTCTCGGCGAGGGCGTAGAGGACCGTGCCGTCGTAGCGGGCGCGCGGCGGCTCGGCGGTGCCGGTGCGGTCGATGGTGGCGGCGGCGTGCGCTCCGCGATCGAGGGCGACGGCGCGGGCGCATCCGGCGGCGCGCAGCGCGTGGGTGAGCGGCGCGTAGCTGGTGGCCATCCCGTGCGCGAGGATGACCCGGCCATCGGCGGTGATCCCGAGCGCCAGCTTCGCCCCCGGTGCGCCGGCCG
>JAMFST010001488.1 GCA_026225435.1 Labilithrix luteola | reverse complement strand
CCTGGCCGACCTTCGCGAGCTCGACGAGCGCTCCCCAGGCGGTGCAGTACTGCATCCACACCGCCGCGGCCTGGACCGCCGTGAGCGACGCCGGGACCTCGACAAGCGCGTCGGCCGGGACGACCGCCTCCTCGGCGAGCGAGGGATTCTTGTTCATCGAGTAGCCCGGGATGGTGGCGCGCTTCTTCCCGACCAGCGACGCATCGCCCCCAGGACCGACCGCGGTGACCGTGCCGTACACTTCGTACCCGACGCCGGCCGGCAACGAGACCTTCTCCAGGTACTCGCCGTGGAAGAACATGCTCTCGGCGCGGTTCAACCCGAACGCCTCGACCTTGACGACCGCTTCGCCCGCCTCGGGCTTGCGCGTGGGGACGTCCTCGATCTTGAGAACTTCGGGACCGCCGACAGCGTGAAACCGTACCGCCTTGGGCATCAAGCGCACCCGTCCACGCCGCAGGCTTCGCCGTGCGCGTGCGTCTCGAGCGTCTTCCCGTTCTTCTGCTCGGCGCTGACCTTGTCGAGCACCTGGCGCAGCACCTCGGCGGTCTGCGCGCCGGAGACGCCGTACTTTTCTCCCACGACGAAGAACGGCACGCCGCGGATGCCGAGGCGCGCTGCCTCTTCCTCGTCGGCGCGGACCTCGAGGACGTAGGCGTCGCCCGCGAGCATGGCCCGCGTCTCCTCCTCGCCGAGACCGAGCTCGCCGCCGATCTTCACCAGCGCGTCGACCTCGCCGACCGGCACCCCCTCGGTGAAGTACGCCTTGAAGAGACGCTCCTTCGCCTCGTCCCCCTTGGCCGGACCGCCCTTGGCCGCGGCGAAGTGGATCAGGCGATGGCCGTCGAGCGTGTTGCCCGACTGGGCGATGTCGAAGCGCATGTCGAGCCCGTCCTTGGCGGCGAGATCGGTGAGGTGCTTCATGCGCTCCTCCGCCTCCTTGGCCGACATGCCGTACTTGGCCGCGATGCGCTCGGCGTGGGTGAGGCCGTCGTCACGGACGCGCGGCGCGCTCGGATCCAGCTCGAACGCGCGCCAGGTGAGCTTCACCTTGTCCGCGTCGGGGAAGGTCTTGAGCGCCGCTTCGAGCCGCCGCTTGCCCACGTAGCACCAGGGGCAGGCGATGTCGGACCAGACGTCGACGGCGATCTCGTTGGACATGGACGAAGGTTTAACGCTCCTTGAAGTATCCGTCCAGGGCCGACCGCCGGGGGAGACCGTGGGATCGCCGGTAGAGATCCGTGCTAGCCGTGGGTCCCCGTGGCGGAGAAGCTGAACCTCGTCGAGCTCCGGGCTCGCTACGTCGACGCCGGGCGCGCGCTGCCGGGGGCGCTCGAGGACGAGCTGCGTGCCGACGCGCGGGCGGCGGCCAAGGCCATCCTCAAGGCCGTCGAGAAGCGGCGCCGGGAGAACCGCGCCGAGGGGCAGCGCCTGCGCAAGATGCTCCGCTTCGAGCAGGAGCTGTGGGCCGCCGGCGTCGTGCACATCGCCGGGGTCGACGAGGCGGGGATGAGCCCGCTGGCGGGGCCCGTCTCGGCCGGAGCGGTGGTCTTCGCCCGCGGCACGCGTATCCCCGGCGTCGACGACTCGAAGAAGCTCGATCCGGCCGAGCGCGAGCGTCTGGCCATCGAAATCAAGTCGGTGGCGGTGGCCTGGGCGGTCGGCTTCGTCCAGCCAGAGGAGATCGACGAGATCAACATCTACTGGGCCGGCCTGCTCGCCATGCGCCGCGCCATCGAGGGGCTGACGACGCAGCCCGAGCACCTGCTCATCGACGCGCGCCGGCTCAAGGACGTGCCGCTGCCGCAGACGCCGATCGTGAAGGGGGACGCGCGCAGCCTGACCATCGCCGCCGGCTCGATCCTGGCGAAGACCGCGCGCGACGCGCTCATGGCGGAGCTCGATCGCCAGCACCCCGGCTACGGCTTCGCCAAGCACAAGGGCTACCCGGTGAAGGAGCACATCGCCGCGCTCAAGGCGCTCGGCGCCTGCCCGATTCACCGCCGCAGCTTCACCCCGGTGCGCGAGGTGATGGGGCTGCCGCCGCTCCCCCCGTGGCCGAATTCACCGGAGGCGAAGCGTGCCGCCGCCCGCGCCGCCAAGGCGAGCGAAGCCGCCGCGAGCGACGAAGCTGACTGACGTCAGCCGCGCGCACGCTCGATGACGTGCGGCGCGAGGTGCAGGGCGAACGAATAGATGCTGATCTGCGGCGGGCCGCCGAGGCTGGTGGGAAAGAGTGAGCCGTCGGAGACGAAGAGCCCCTTCACCTGGTGGTGCTCGCCGGTCGACGAGACGGTGCTCGTCTTCGGGTCGTCGCCCATGCGCATTCCGCCCATCGGGTGCACCGAGGAGAGCGGCACGCCGTGCGCGTGCACGAAGCTCATGTCGAGCCGATCGAGCTCGCGCGGGCTGCGCAGGGTGACCTGCGGGATGGCCGGGAAGCTCACCTCGCGCGCGCCGGCCGCGAAGAGGATCTTCGCCCCGGCGTGCAGCCCCAGCGCGAGCTGCCGGCGATCCGACTCGAGGAGCGCGTAGTCGAGCTTGGGCCGGCCGTCGCCGTCGACCGAGACGGTGCCGCTGGTCTCGTCGTGCACCATGGCGGTCACCACCGCGAGGTTGTTCAGCTGCCGCAACGAGCGCATGTGCCCGGCGCCGAAGCCTGGGAGGAGCGAGGCCACCCCGACCAGGTGCGCGAACACCGGCACCAGCCAGACGCGCCGGTCGCTCCCCTCGGCGAGATCGAGG
>JAMFST010001487.1 GCA_026225435.1 Labilithrix luteola | reverse complement strand
GCGCTGCCAGCTTGGCATCGTCGGCCAGGGTTCGCGCCGGTGGGGCGAGGAGCGCCGTCGCGTCGTGTCCCGCCCCGGCGGCGACGACCAGCTGGTCGGGGTGGTCGGCCTCGCTGCGCCAGGCGATGGTGCCGAGGGTCGCGGCGGTGGGCCCCCCTGCCCCACTCCGCTGGAGAATCGCCGAAGCTTCCTGCGGCGGACGCACCCGCACGCCCAGGTCGGCGGCGATCGGCTCGGCGAGACCGGGCGCGTGGGCCAGGTCGACCAGCGTGTGAATGGCCTGACGCGCCGCAGCGCCGTCCGCCGCCTGCATGTCGAGGCGGACGACGCCGCCGAGCGCGAGCGCACCGGCGAGCCAGTCGCCCCGAGCCTGCGCCAGATCCTTCAGCGCCTTCTGCAACCGATCGCCGTCGGCCGCCGCCAGGCGCGCCCCCAGCGCCGTGCGCACTCCGGCCCCGAGCGTCTCGGCGAAGGCGGCGCGATCCGCCGCGCGGCTGCACACCAGCGCCGCGGCCGCGACGTCGAGCGGCTCGGCGGCGAGCGGGGCGAGATCGCAGCGCGACAGATCCTGCACCCAGGGCGCGGCCACCGTGCCTCCGGCCGCCGGCGTCATCGCCACCTGCGCCGAGACCAGCTCGTCGCCGACCTCGACGCGGAGGAGCGCGTGGTCCAGATCGGCCACCACTGCGAGAGCGCGCTTCACCGCGTCGTCGCCCAGCGCCAGGATCGCGTCGGGGTCGGCGAAGTCGGCGGCTCGTCCCCCGTGACGCTCGCGCGCGGAGGCCGCCTGCGCGGCGAGATCGCTGCGCGCCTCCGCCCAGCGAGCCGTCGCCAGCGCGGGGACCGGCCCGGCGAGCGCGGCGTGCGGGACGTTCACCAGCAGCGCGCGCGTGTCCTCCGGGCCGCTGGGGAGCTGCGCCGCCGTCGGGAGCACGCGGGCGACATAGGGCGCGAGATCCTGGGCAGCCCCGCGGTCCGACGCGATCAAGAGGAACCGCGGCGCCGCCGGTACGCGCCCGAGCACCCGCGACTCCGCGCGCGTCCCCTCACCGGCGTCCGCTTGCGCGTAGAGCATCACCGCGCCGCCATCGCTGGCCGCCATTGCCGTCCCCAGCAGCGAGGCCACCCGCGCCACGTCCTTGACCGGCAAGGCGAGCGCCCACTCCACCGAGGAGGGCCCCGACGACGCGACGGCGAAGTACAGCGGCGACGCGCCGTCGACGAGGGCCGTCAGCTCCCGATCGACGTCGAGCACCGAGCCGACCACGCCGGCGAAGGTGGCGGGGAGGAAGGCCCCCAGCGTTCCGAGCTGCTTTTGTACATTTGCCCAGGCAGCGTCCGGGCGCGCCAGCGTCCCCTCGGCGAGCAGAGCGGTAGGCGGCGGCGGCAACGGCGGGTCGACCGCCGGCGAGGACGATGGCGACGCGTCGTGCCGCGAGCAGGCGGTGACGAACGCCACGACGGAGATGACCGTGACGAGCGCCACGGCGGTCCGCACCCGCGAGAGCAACGCCTTCACGGCGCGCACCGGGCGCCGTGGGCGTCGCGCACGCAGCGCCCGAGGCCACCTTGTTTGCAGGAAACGCGGCGCATCCCCCCGGCCGCGGTCGCACAGTAGGTGAGCTGCGCCCCTTCCCCGCAGCTCGGCGCCGGCGCGTGGAGGCACGGGTCGACCGGCCCCCCCGCGACCGACGGGACCCGGCACGCCCCGACCGCTGCGCCGGCACCGTCGCAGACCAGCCCCGCGGCGCCGCAATCGATGCGGACCTCGTGCCCGTGGAGGCAACGGACGGCGACACCGTTCTCGCAGCGCTCGGACCCTGCGGAGCAGGTGGCGCTGGGGGGCGCGCAGCCGGCGCCGTCGGCCCCGCTCGCGCACACCAGACCGAAGGCGGCGCAGTCGATCGACGCCGACTTCCCCTGGTCGCACGTGAGGAGGTGGGTGCCCGAGGCGGAGCACCGCGCGACCGGAGCCGCGCCGCCGCCCGTCGTGGTGGCGTCGGCGCAGGCGTCGTTGCTGCGCGAGCCGGTCGCGCCGGCCACGCTGGCGAGCGAGCACTGCGCGTCTCCGCTGGATGCCTGGCAGCGCTCGCCGCCGCGCGAGCAGTCGCGCACCTGGGTGACCGCGCCGTGGACGCAGGTGACCGCGCGTCCGTCGACGTCGCAGAAGGCCGACGCGCCGTTCTGGCCGCGCCCCTGGCAGACATCGGCGTGCACCCCGCGACGCGCGCAGGTCACGAGCTGCCCGCAGCTGGTCGCGCCGAGCGCGCACTCGCGCAAGGTGAGGGAGAACGAGACCGCGTCGGGCCGCGCCAGCCAGCTGCCGAGATCGCGGACGCAGCTCGCCACGTCGGGCGGCGCCGGCAGCGGAAGGTCAGCGCACCCGGTGAGCAAGGTGCACATCTTCTCGATGTCGGCGATCGGCGTGGGGACGATGCGCCCCGACGCCGGCTTCACGCCCGGCGGGTCGCCGGCGAGCGAGGCTCGGGGGGCCGCCACCGCCAGCACGAGCGTGGCCGCCGTCAGTGTCGCCACGGCGCGTCGCATCGGTGCCACCTTACCCCGAAGACACGAGACACGACGGGCTCAAGCTCGACAGCGCAAAACCGGGCTCGCGCGCCCGCCCCAACTGCAATATGGTCCGCGCCGGCCCAATGTTAGAAGACGTCCTCAAAGAGCTTGCCGTCGCGATCAGCAAAGCGCACGACGCCCTCAAGCGAGATCTGTCCAAGCTTCGCGCCGGTCGCGCGCACCCCAACCTGCTCGACGGCATCCGCGTCGACTACTACGGGACGCTGACCCCGCTCGCGCAGATGGCGCACATCAACGTGCCCGAGGCGCGCCTCATCACCGTCAAGCCGTGGGACAAGACGGCGATGAAGCCGGTCGAGAAGGCGCTCCGCGAGAGCGACCTCGGGCTCAACCCGCAGAGCGACGGCGACTTGATCCGCATCCCCCTGCCGCCGCTGACCGAGGAGCGCCGCAAGGAGTTCGTCAAGATCGGCCGCAAGTACGGCGAGGAGTGCAAGGTCAGCATCCGCAAGGCCCGCCACGACGCCATCGACATGCTCGACGCGCTCGACGGCGACGCCAGCGCCGACGAGATCGACCGTACGAAGAAGAAGGTCGAAGACACTGTCCAGGACGGCACCAAGGCCGTCGACACCATGATCAGCGCCAAGGAGAAGGACATCCTCGAGGTCTGAGGTCGTCACCCCTGCGAAGGCGGGGATTGACACTACAGAGTGCGAGTGAAAGTCTCGATAACCTAACGTGGGCGAGCGTACGCAAAAGACGGGCCGGGGGCGCGTCGCTGAAGGTCCGCCGCTCCGAGCCATCGCGTCGGGTCTGAGCGACGTGGGGCTTCAGCGAGAGCACAACGAAGACTCCTACGTCGTGCTCGGGGAGTACGAGCTCTACGTCGTGGCCGACGGCATGGGCGGGCATCGCGCCGGCGACGTGGCGAGCAAGCTCGCGACGGAGACGATCAGCGAGTTCTTCCGCCAGACCGCCAACGATGACGTGACCTGGCCGTTCCACTTCGATCCGAACCTCTCGGAAGAAGAGAACCGCCTGCTCACCGGCATCCGCGTGGCCAACCGGCAGATCTACGAGCGCAGCACCCGCTCGCGCGAGTACCACGGCATGGGCACCACGGTGGTCGGCGCCATGTTCAGCCCGCGCCGCCGCCGCATCTACATCGGTCACGTGGGTGACTCGCGCGCCTACCGCGTGCGCGACCACAAGATCGACCAGCTGACGCGCGATCACTCGCTCATCAACGACTACCTGCTGGCGATGCCGGACCTGACGGAGGAGCAGCGCGCCGAGCTGCCCAAGAACGTCATCACCCGCGCGCTCGGCATGCAGGACCAGGTGGTCGTCGATCTGTCGCACGACATCCCGCGGCCGGGTGACGTCTACGTCCTCTGCTCCGACGGCCTGTCCGGCATGGTCACCGACGAGGAGATCAACGACATCGTCAGCGGCACCGACGACGTGAAGCTCGCCTGCCAGCGGCTCATCGAGCTCGCCAACGAGCACGGAGGCGAGGACAACGTCACCGCCGTCCTCGTCCGCATCGAGCTCGCCGGCACCGACGCCCGCACCGAGGAGATGTCCGCGCTCCGCGACAGCACCACCAACGAGACGGGCGATGAAGTTGCGGACCCGGCCCTCGCCTCCACCATGGTCGGTGCCCCCGCTCACCCGGACCTCACCGCGTCCGAGGCCGCCGAGGGTATCCCCGCGGTCACCAACGCCCCGGCAAGCTCCGGCAGCATCCCCGCGGCCGACGGCAGCAAGAAGAAGAAGCAGCCGAAGGAGTAGTTCTTCGCGCGAGCGACTCGCGGCGCGTCCAAGCGACGGTTGCTCGCTTGACCTGGTGAGCGCGGGTCGGTACACCGCCCGCGTGGTCAAATCTATCTTCGCGCTGCTGGGCGGGTTCTGCGTCTACGTCATGGGGACGCTCGGGTACCTCGGCATCGCGCTGTTGATGGCGATCGAGAGCGCGTGCATCCCGCTCCCGAGCGAGCTCATCATGCCGTACGCCGGCGCGCTCGCGCACCCGGACGTGAACGCGGCGCTCTCGGCGCAGTTCCACCTCGCCCTGCCCGTCTTCAACATCTTCCTGGCGGCGGTCGCGGGCGCGATCGGCTGCAACCTCGGCAGCGAGATCGCCTACTGGGTCGGCGCCAAGGGGGGCCGCCCGGCCATCGAGCGCTACGGCCGCTACGTCCTCATGAGCAAGCACGAGCTCGCCATCGCCGACCGCTGGTTCGCCAAGCGCGGGGAGATCATCGTGCTCGTCGCCCGCCTGCTCCCGGTCATCCGCACCTTCATCGCCTTCCCGGCCGGTGTCGCGCGGATGAACCGCACCAAGTTCCACGTCTACACCTTCGTCGGCTCGCTGCCGTGGTGCCTCCTGTTCGCGTACATCGGGCAGGAGCTCGGCATCCGCCTCATCGGCCCGGACAGCGACAACCCGCTGAAGCACTGGATGCACCGCCTCGACGCGGTCATCGCGGCGGTCATCGTCATCGTCGCGGTCCTCTTCATCCGCTCGCGCTTGCGCGTGCTCAAGGAGTACCGCGCCGAAGACGCGGCGGCCCGTGCCGCCGGCACCGCCGACTGAGCGAAGGCCGGTCGGAGAGCGACCAGCGAGTCGCCCTTGGCACACGCTGGCACAAGAGAATCCCGGCCTTTGCCGGAGAATGTCGCGGCACTGTAGTTGCGTAGCCGTGGCACATGACCACTCGACTCACGACGGCGAAGCGCAAGAAGAGGTTCATCCCGCGACTCGCCTACGGATGCGTGGGCCTCGGGCTCAGCGTCGTCCCCGGCATGCTCCCGCTCACCGGTTGCGGCTCCTCCGGTGACGCGGCGACGAAGGACCCCATCACCGACGCCGTCTATCCCTGCCTGTGCGACTTCGACAGCGGGGTCGACTCTGACAGCGGGATCCAGGACGCCACCACGGATGGAATCGCCGTGAGGGCCTTCCCTCTCGACGCGAACAGCGACGCTGGCGCCGACGCGAGCGATGCCGGAGACACCGACGCCGAGGCGGACG
>JAMFST010001486.1 GCA_026225435.1 Labilithrix luteola | reverse complement strand
CGAGGTGATGCGCTCCTGGAGGGCGCCCATCTCCGTCGACAGCGTCGGCTGGTACCCGACGGCGCTGGGGATACGACCGAGGAGGGCCGACACTTCCGAGCCCGCCTGGGTGAAGCGGAAGATGTTGTCGACGAAGAGCATGACGTCCTGGCCCTCTTCGTCGCGGAAGTACTCGGCGACGGTGAGAGCGGAGAGGGCGACGCGGGCGCGGGCTCCCGGCGGCTCGTTCATCTGCCCGAAGACGAGGGCGGTCTTGCTGATGACCGGCTCGCCGGTGTCGAGCTTCGACTCGCTCATCTCGATGTAGAGGTCGTTCCCCTCGCGGGTGCGCTCGCCGACGCCGGCGAAGCAGGACACGCCGCCGTGCGCCTTGGCGATGTTGTTGATCAGCTCGAGGATGAGGACGGTCTTGCCGACGCCGGCGCCGCCGAAGAGGCCGACCTTGCCGCCCTTGCGGTACGGGGCGAGCAGGTCGATGACCTTGATGCCCGTCTCGAGCACCTCGACCTTGGTGCTCTGCTCCTGGAACGTCGGGGGCGCGCGGTGGATCGGCATCGTGCGCTTGGCGTTGAGCGGCCCCTTCTCGTCGACCGGCTCGCCGATGACGTTGAGGATGCGGCCGAGGCACTCCGGGCCGACCGGCATGGCGATGGGGCCGCCGGTGTCACGCGCTTCCATGCCGCGCACGAGGCCGTCGGAGCTGTCCATGGCGATGGTGCGGACGGTGTTCTCGCCCAGGTGCTGCGCGACCTCCAGGGTCAGGTTGTCCTTCTCGGTCGAGATGCTCGGGTTGAACACCTTGAGCGCGTTGAGGATCTTGGGGAGCTTGCCCCCCTCGAACTCGACGTCGACGACCGGCCCGATGACCTGGACGATCTTGCCCTTGTTGCCGGCGGTGGAGGCCGTGGCGCCGGATCCACCCCCAAGACCTGTGGTCGGGGCGGTCGACGGGGCGCGCGGAGCGGCGGGGGGCGCCGACGGGGCGGACGGCTGCGTGATACCTTCGGGCGGGCGGACAGTCATATTGCGGCGCGCACCTATCACGCAGGAGAAGTTCTCACAAGACGAGGTCGCGCTGTCCGCCCGGTTTGCCCGCGCTTTTCCGACGCGCTTCGTGGCGGTTTCGGTCGAGGTGTGGAAGGCTTCGCCCCCGCTGAATGATTCCCCCGGACGTCGTTGCGCAGGTCCGCGAGCGGAGCGACATCCTCGTCGTCATCGGCGAGACGGTCCCCTCGCTCAAGCGCCGCGGCCGCAGCTACGTCGGCCTCTGCCCCTTCCACAAGGAGAAGACGCCGAGCTTCCACGTGAACCCTGATCGCGGGTTCTACAACTGCTTCGGCTGCCACGAGCACGGCAGCGTCATCGACTTCATCATGAAGGTGGAGGGGGCGACCTTCCCCGAGGCGGTGCGCTCGCTCGCCGAGCGGATCGGGCTGCAGGTCGAGGAGACCCGCGCCGCGCCCACCGAGGTCGATCGCTCGAAGAAGCTGAAAGACGATCTCTACGCCGCCAGCCAGCTCGCCGCCGTCTGGTTCGAGCAGCAGCTGCGCGAGCATCCGCTGCGTGGCTACGCGCTCGACGAGCTCGACAAGCGCGGTCTGGCCTTCGGCGAAGGCGTGATGGACGAGGCGCTGCGGGCGTTTCGCATCGGCTATGCGCCAGCCGGCTGGGACGGCCTCGCCGCCTTCTTGAAGGCGCAGGGCATCTCGCCGCTGGCCGCGGAGACGGCGGGCCTCCTGGTGCCGCGCTCCTCGGGCTCGGGCCACTACGATCGTTTCCGCCACCGGCTGATGTTCGCGGTGTGCGACCCGCGGCAGGGCAAGGTGGTCGCCTTCAGCGGTCGTGCGCTCGCCGAGCCGACCGCCGACGAGGTCCGCACCTACAATCTCCCGGCTCCGAAGGCCGGCAGCGACCCGGCGCCGAAGTACATCAACTCCCCCGAGAGCCCCATCTACACCAAGGGGGAGTTGCTCTTCGGGCTGCACCAGGCGAAGCAGGCCATTCGCACCGAGGAGCGCGCCATCGTCGTCGAGGGGAACTTCGACGTGGTGAGCCTCCACGCCCGCGGTCTCGGCAACGTCGTCGCGCCGCTCGGCACCGCCTTCACCAGCGACCAGGCCAAGCTCCTCAAGCGCTACGCGACCGAGGTGGTCTTCCTCTTCGACGCCGACGTCGCCGGCGTCAAGGCGGTGCGCCAGTCGCGCGAGCCGGTGCGAGAGGCGGGGCTCACCGCCAAGGTGGCCAGCATCCCCGAAGGCGGCGCCAAGGACCCCGACGAGCTCGCTCGCGAGCGCGG
>JAMFST010001485.1 GCA_026225435.1 Labilithrix luteola | reverse complement strand
GAGAAGGACAGCTCCTCGGCCACCGCGATGAAGGCGAGCAGCTCGGCGAGCGCCGAGCCGTCCACGAATTGCTGCACGTCGCGCATGAGTGTTTGGTCCGGGAGGGACTTTATCCGCTCCGGGTGCCGGCCCAAAGCTTCCCTCATGCACGCACTCCAGCTCGACGGCCCCCGTCTCGACACCCTTCGCCCCGTTCGCCTCGACGATCCCGCCCCGGGTCACGGCGAGATCCTCCTGCGCATGCGCGCGGTCAGCTTGAACTACCTCGACCACGCCGTGGCGATCGGCTCGTACGGCTCGTCGAGTGGTCCCGGCGCGGTGACCTACCCGCTCATCCCCGTGGCCGACGGAGCCGGCGAGGTCGTCGCGCTCGGCGCCGGGGTCGACTCGCTCGCTGTCGGCGATCGGGTCGCGGTGCACCCGAAGGTGTCCTGGCCGAGCGGTCGCGCCAGCGCCGCCAAGGCCGCTCCAATGCGCGGCGTGAACCGACCCGGATCGCTCCGCGAGCTCGCCGCGGTGAGCGCCGACTCGGTGGTGAAGGCGCCGGCGCACCTGGGCTGGGAGCAGATCGCCACCCTCCCCATCGCCGCCACCACCGCCTGGAACGGGCTCGTCGCCGCCGACATCGGCCCGGGCCACACGGTGGTGGTGCTCGGCACCGGCGGCGTGTCCATCTTCGCCCTGCAGCTGGCCAAGGCGCGCGGGGCCAGGGTGATCGTCACCTCGTCGTCGGACGAGAAGCTCGCTCGCGCCCGCGCGCTCGGCGCCGACTTCGTTCACAACTACCGCCGCGATCCGGCCTGGGACGTCGCCGTCCGCGAGATGACCGGCGGGCTCGGCGCCAATCTCGTCGTCGAGAACGCCGGCGCCGAGACCTTCTCCCGCTCGCTCTCCTCCGCCCGCCACGGCGGCACCGTCTTCGTCGTCGGCTTCCTCACCGGCACCGCCGCGCAGGTGGACCTGCTCGCCATCATCGGCAAGGCGCTGCGCGTCGTCGGCAACAACACCGGCTCGACGCAGGATCTCGCCGACGCCTGCACGGCCATCGCGGCGCAGCGCATCGAGCCGGCGATCGACCGCACCTTCGCGCTCGCCGACCTGCGCGAGGCTTACGGACAGATGGCGCGCGGCGCCCACTTCGGCAAGCTCGCCGTCACGCTCGACTGGCCGCGCTCGTAGCTCGCGGCTCCACGACCGGGGACGTCAGCGGGCGACGAGGCCCGCCGCCTTCGTCGGGATTCCCACGAAGTCGGGCGCCTTGGTCAGTGACCCGTCGGCCGCCGAGCGTGCGAAGATGCTGAGGGCGCCCTGGCCCGTGTGGCAGTAGACGAAGGCGCCGTCGGCGGTCGCTGCGAGGTCGGTGGGACCGGTGCCCGGGGCGCCGGCCGCTCCGGAGTTGGCGACGGCGAGCGCCACGGTGCCGTCCGTCGCCACGTTGAACTGGCTGAGCGTCGCGCTCGCGGTGTTCGTCTCGTAGACGTTGTCGCCCACCACGACGGTCCAGCACGCGCCCGACTGTCCGGACGTCACCCCCTTGCTGATCTCGGTGAGCCCCGTCGCCGCGACCGAGAAGGTGCTCGTCGAGCTCAGACCGGTCGACCCGCTCCAGGCCTCCGACACGATGATCTGCCCGCCCGGCGTGACCGAGAAGCCGAACGGCTCGCTGCCCGGTGTCGCTCCCGAGGGGCCGGGCTCGGCGAAGACGACCGGCGAGCCGGCGACGCCGGCGGTCACCGGGAAGGTGTCGATGTTGTTCGCCAGCCGCTCCGTGACGACCAGCGCATTTCCTCCCGGCATGAAGAGGATCTCGGAGCCGCCCAC
This sequence comes from Labilithrix luteola, assembly GCA_026225435.1. Classification (GTDB taxonomy): domain Bacteria; phylum Myxococcota_A; class Polyangia; order Polyangiales; family Polyangiaceae; genus JAMFST01. The sequence continues at coordinate 949 of JAMFST010001485.1, read as the reverse complement.
GCTGGTGACCACGCCGCCCGGACCGGGACCGGTGAGCTTGCTGCTGAGCGGCTGGATCGATCCGGGGATGGCGACGAGCCCTGCCGGGTCGACGGTGAACCCCGCGATGTTCGGCTCGATCGACGTGCTCCCCGTGTTGAGGACGTACACGGTGTTGCCGCTGAAGGTGATGCTGGTGGGCGCGACGCCGCCCGAGGCGATCTTGGAGAGGAGCTTGATCGTCCCGTCCGTCTCGAGGTGGAGCAGCGAGATGGAGTTGTCGCCTGCGTTGACGGCGTAGAAGCGATTCGTCGCCGCGTCGAAGGTGAGCGCGCCCTGCTCGGCGAGCCCCGTGGCGAGACCGGCACCGCCGGTCGAGAAGGAACCGAACGGCGTGAGGCTGCCGTCGGCGGCGCGCGTGAACTCGATGATCTCGTTCTGCGTGGGATCGTTCGAGAGCATGTACACCGCGCTCGGAGCGACCGCCGCGCCCGAATCGGCGACGGGAGCCGGCGTGCCCGCGTCTCCGTCCTGCCCGGGAGCTCCCGGAGCGCCAGCTTCGCCGTTCTGCCCCGCCGGCCCCTGAGGTCCGGTCTGTCCGGTCGCCCCCGTGGCTCCCTGAGCCCCGGTCACTCCGTCGTTCCCGCTGCACGCCACGATCGCGCCCGACATGATCGTGGCCACGGCGATCAGCCCTCTGGCCGAGACGTAATTTCGCATCCGCATCTCTCGTGCTCCCACCCTCGTTGAATGACGCGGCCGGCCGACGAAAGCGGATCTTTGATCGCCCGGCGTCTCGCGTTCTGTTCGAGGCCCCTCTCCTACGCGGCGGGAGACGACTTCGTTTCTGTCGCGCGAACTTAATCTCGCGCCGGCAGCGGGTACCCACCGACGACCACGCCGCCGTCCGCCTGCAAGTACGACTGCCAGGCACGCGCGTTCTGCTGCCCGTTGCCCGGCTTGCCGTAGT
>JAMFST010001484.1 GCA_026225435.1 Labilithrix luteola | reverse complement strand
TGAAGGGGGCGGACTCGACCTCGCTCGCCGGGACGATCTTCGCTTCCTTGCAGTGCCCCTGGTGGACGTCCTGCCAGAGCGCGGTGTCCACGGCGAAACCGAGCGCCGGATCGGCCTTGACGACCATGGCCACGGCGCCGAACGTCCAGTCCTTGCCCGCAGCCTTGTATGCGTCGCTCGCGTTGATCGCGTCCTTGTAGGCGTCGGCCCAGTCCTGCGACGGAAAGACGAAGCTGCTCATGACGCGGCTTTTCCAACGGAACGCGCCTGCGGTCAAGGACGCGCGCCTGCTACAGTAAGCGGGCGATGACTGCCACTCGCGAGAGCACCGTGCACGGACGCGGGAACCATCGCCTCGACTCGGTGCTGGAGCTGGTGACCTTCACCGCCAAGCCGATGCCGCTGGTGACCCTGCTGGACGAGGCGCCGCGACGCATCGCGACGATCTTCGGGGCCGAGGTCTGCTCGCTCTACCTCCTCGAGGGGGACGGGCACGAGCTGGTCATGCGCGGAAACGTGGGCTTTCCCCACGGAGTCGTCGGCCAGGTGAGGCTCGCGGTCGGCCACGGGATGACCGGCGAGGCGGTCGAGTACCTCCGCCCCGTCTCCTCCATGCACGCGTCCGAGCATGCATCCTACAAGCACTTTGCCGAGCTGGGCGAGGACCGCTACCCCGTCTTCCTCTCCGTCCCGGTCCGCGGGCGGGCCGGCGCGCTCGGGGCGCTGGTGGTGCAACGTGCCAAGATCGCTTTTGATTCTCACGACGTGGAGCTCCTCGCGGTGCTCGGCGCGCTCATCGCCGCGGGCATCCGTCACGCCGAGCTGATCGACGCGCGCCGCGAGCGCAGCGGCACCGCCAACAACCGCCGCGCCGGTGGGGGAACACGCAAGGTCACCTTGCCGGGCACACCGCTGGTCCCGGGGCGCGCGCTCGGTGCCATCGCCGCGCTCCGTCGGCCACCGCAGAGGCCGAGCGAGAGGATCAGCCTCAAGCCGAACGGTGACTCGGACGTGCGGCGCATGCGCGGCGCCTTCGACGTCGCCGAGAAGGCGGTGAGCGGCCTGTCGCGTCGCGCCAGCAAGATCGGCCTCGGCAAGGAGGCGATGTTCCTCTCGACGTACACCGAGATCATCGGCGACAGCCGCTTCCGCGAGCGCGCCGCCGAGCTGGTCATGGAGGGGCAGACGATCGCCCAGGCGCTCGGCCGCGTGGCGCGTGACGTGGCCCGCACCGCCGCCAGCATCACCCGCGACCCGTTCCTCGAGGAGCGCGCCCGCGACGTGGAAGATCTCTGCGACGCGCTCAGCATGCTCGCCGCCGCCGACCGACGCGCCGAGCTGCCGAGCAAGGCGCTCCTGGTCGGCGACGGCATCGGCATGTTCGATCTGCTGGTCACCGCGCGCTCGCATCCGGTGGGCATCGCCCTCACCGAGCGCGCCATCGGCCCGCGCACCCGTGCCCTGCTCAGCCTGTTCGGCGTGCCGGCCATCGTCGGCGTGCAGGGGCTCTTTCGCTGGGCGTCGGACGGCGAGGTCGCCCTCCTCGACGCCGATCATGGCCTGCTCGTCATCAACCCGACGAAGGGGGAGATGGCCGCCCTGCGCGAGTACAAGCGCTCGCGCGGAGAGGCAGTACCAGCCGATCCGGTTCGCAGCGACGAGAGCTGAAATCGCGTCGACCGCGACCGACGATGCGGGCCTCGCCCAAGCGGCGGTCGCTCTACGCGGTGTGGGAGTTGCCGGCGGCCGTCGCGCCGATCCACTCCTCGTCACGTTCGCGCGTCGCCGGGACGACGACCGGCTGACCGTCGTAGCGCATGCGCCTGCCCGGCAGGACCAGCATGCGGACGATGTACAGGGCGAGCGACTTCTGCTCGAGCGCCGGATGGATGGTCGGGTGGAGAACCCGCGCGTGCGCCTCGGGCAGGAGGCTCCAGTGCAGCCCCGGCTGCTCGTGGTGCATGCCGTGATAGCCGTTGTTGAAGTGCACCCAGTTGAACAGCTTCCCCATGAAGTTGCGGGAGTGGTTCACCGGATGGTCGGGATCGCAGCCGTCGTGCTGGACGAAGTTCACCGACGTCACTCCCCACACGGCCCAGAGGTGCGGCACGAGGAGGAGGAAGAGGAAGCGCTCCCAGTCGAGCCACAAGAAGAACGCCTTCACCGTCCAGACGATGATGACCTCCAGCGTGCGCTGCCGCCGGAACCCCTCGTTCTTC
>JAMFST010001483.1 GCA_026225435.1 Labilithrix luteola | reverse complement strand
GTCGTGGCGCGGCCTGCGGCGTCCCCGAGAGCACCGAGTGGATGAGCGGCCTGCGCATGCCGGACCTGCCGATCCATCCGGACGCGAAGGTGGAGCGCTTCGTCAACTACTTCACCAAGAACAACGACGGCCGGAAGCTTTTCCGCGCGCTGCTCCAGCGCAGCGGTCGCTACCGCGGCGTCGTCGAGCCGGCGCTGCACGACAAAATGCTGCCGCGTGATCTCATGGCGCTGGTCGCCGTCGAGAGCGGCTTCTCGCCCACCGCTGTCTCGAGCGCCGGCGCTGCCGGTCTCTGGCAATTCATGCCGGACACCGCGCGCGCCTACGGCCTCGCCGTCGAGTCGGACTACGACGAGCGCCGCAGCGTCTCGCGGGCGACCGACGCCGGCGTGCGCCTGCTGGCCGATCTCTACGACAAGTTCGGCTCGTGGGAGCTCGCCCTGGCCGCCTACAACATGGGCTACAAGGGGATGCTCAATGTCGTCCGCGACACGGGCTCCAACGACTTCTGGACGCTCTCCAAGATCACCGGCGCGCTCCCCGAGGAGTCGGTGATGTACGTCCCCAAGATCATGGCCGTGGCCCTGGTGCTCAACAACCTGGAGCGCTTCGGCTTCGACGACGTCCGCTACGATCCGCCCGTCGCCACCGGTAACCTCGAGGTCCCCGCCGGCATCGGTCTCACCACCCTGGCGCGGGCCGCCGGCACCAGCGTCCAGCGCCTTCGCGAGCTCAATCCCGAGCTCCTCGCCGACACCATCCCCGACCGCGGCACCAGCTTCGTCACCCACGTCCCCGGCGAGGGGCTGGCGCGCGCCCGGGCGATGCTCCCGCGCCTGCTCGACGTCGACGCTCGCGACGGCCTCGAGCACTCGGTGTCGCGCAGCTTCGACTGGGGCCGCGACGAGCTCCCGCGGGACGGCGTCTTCCCGTCCGGCACCCACGCGCTCCGCGACGACGGCCCGCCGGAGCTGCGCACCGCGCATCGCAGCTTCCTCGGCAGCTCGGCATCCCCCGAGTCGACCGGCCCGGTCCCGCAGACGGTCTACTACCGCCTCGGCGCCAACGAGACGCTCGCCGAGGTGGCCCACATGTTCGGGACCACCCCCGAGGAGATCGCCAACACGAACTTCCTCGACCGGTCGGCCAAGCTGCAAAAAGGAATGCTCCTCACGATTCTCGGCTCCCCGGAGACGATGGAGCGGATGGCCCGGCACCGGGCGCAGGCCCGCCTCGATCGCCAGCAAGCGACGGAAGTCGCGGCGCTGGTTGAAGAAAATCGGCCGGTCGCTCGTCCCCTAGACCACCTTGCTAGCCATGCTCACCCGGCCACGGCGCGCGCCGAACCGCGCACCGCGTCTCCGGAGCACCGGACCCATGTCGCAGCCGGTGAATGACGCGCTGTTTGAGGTCGGGCGTCCCGCCCTTTTCGCTTATCTTCCCGTCACTCGAATGAGGACAGCTCCATGCTCGTAGCCGAGCCGCGGTCGCTTCTGCGGAAACTCAACGCCACCTGCACCCGCGCGCTGGAGGACGCGGCGAGCGCCTGCATCGCCTCGCGCCACTACGAGGTCGCGGTGGAGCACGTGCTGCTCGCCCTGCTCGACAAGCCGAACAGCGACATCGCCGCCATCTTCGAGCATTACCGGGTGGACCTGACCCACGCGCGGGCCACGCTGCAGCGCGCCGTCGGCGATCTGCGCAGCGGCAACGCCGGCAAGCCGGTGTTCAGCACGCTCCTCTTCGAGTGGGTGCAGGACGCGTGGCTCTACGCCTCGACGGAGCTGGGGGAGGACGCGGTCCGCTCCGGCGCGCTCCTCGTCCGGCTGCTCGTCTCGCCGATGAAGTACCTGCCGACCGAGCTGCCGCTGCTCGAGCAGCTCCCGCGCGAGGAGCTACGCAAGGACCTGGCGGTCATCGCCGGGACCAGCGGCGAAGCGGCCGAACGCGCCGCAGGGAAGGCCACGCGCAGTGGCGCCGCCGGCGCTCCGGGCGCCGATGCCGGCCGCTCCACCAAGGGGGCCGCCACCGCGCTCGGTGCGCCGGACGGGCCGCTCGCCCGCTTCACCACCGACCTCACCCAGCGCGCCAAGGACGGCGAGCTCGATCCGGTCCTCGGACGCGAGGCCGAGATCCGCCAGGTGGTCGACATCCTCTCCCGCCGCCGCAAGAACAACCCGATCATCGTCGGCGAGCCGGGCGTCGGCAAGACGGCCCTCGTCGAGGGGCTCGCGCTCCGCATCGCCGAGGGCTCGGTCCCCGAGCAGCTGAAGAAGACGGCGCTCCTCGTCCTCGACCTCGGCGCGCTGCAAGCGGGCGCCGGCGTGAAGGGCGAGTTCGAGAACCGCCTGATGGGCGTCATCAACGAGGTCAAAGCCTCGCCGCGCCCCATCGTCCTCTTCATCGACGAGGCGCACACGATCATCGGCGCCGGCGGCCCCCAGGGGGGCGGCGACGCGGCCAACCTCCTCAAGCCGGCCCTCGCCCGCGGCGAGCTGCGCACCATCGCGGCCACCACCTGGGCCGAGTTCAAGCGCTACTTCGAGAAGGATGCGGCCCTCGAGCGCCGCTTCCAGCCGGTGAAGGTCGACGAGCCGTCGATCGACAACGCCATCCTCATGCTCCGCGGCCTCGCCAAGACCTTCGAGGAGGCGCACGGCATCGTCATCCAGGACGCCGCCGTCCGCGCCGCCGTCACCCTCTCGAGCCGCTACATCACCGGCCGTCTGCTGCCGGACAAGGCGGTCGATCTCCTCGACACCGCCACCGCGCGCGTGAAGGTCCTGCGGGCCGCTCCGTCGGCCGCGCTCGAGGACACCCGCGCCGCTCTCGCTGCTGGCGAGCGCACCCTCCAGGCCTACGCGCGTGACGAGGCCGCCGGTCTCGGCGTCGACGAGGAGGCCCGCGCCGCCACCATCGCCAGGCAAGCCGAGCTCAAGTCCAGGGACGGGAAGCTGGAGGCGCAGTCCATCGCCCAGCGCGCCATCGTCGCGAGCATCGACGCGCTCCGGAAGGAGATCGCCGACGGCAACGCGGACAAGAAGCCCGAGCTCCGCGAGCAGATCGAGAAGCTCCGCGCCATCAAGCCCGAGGACCTCATGGTCCACGCCGACGTGGACGAGGCGCTCGTCGCCAGCGTCGTCGGCGACTGGACCGGCATCCCGGTCGGCAAGATGGTCAAGGACGACGTCCAGGGGATCCTCAACACCGAGGCCCGCCTGCGCGAGCGCGTCCGCGGCCAGGACGGCGGCCTCGAGATCATCGCCAAGGAGCTGCGCGCCGCCCGCGCCGGCCTCAAGCCGTCGTCGCAGCCGATGGGCGTCTTCCTCCTCGTCGGCCCCAGCGGCGTCGGCAAGACGGAGACCGCGCTCGGTCTCGCCGATCTCCTCTTCGGCGGCGAGCGCTTCGTCGTCACCATCAACATGAGCGAGTTCCAGGAGCGCCACACGGTGTCGCGCCTGGTCGGCTCGCCGCCCGGTTACGTCGGCTTCGGCGAGGGCGGCGTCCTCACCGAGGCGGTCCGCCAGCGCCCCTACTCGGTCGTCCTCCTCGACGAGGTGGAGAAGGCCGACAAGGAGGTGCTCAACATCTTCTACCAGGTGTTCGACAAGGGGATGCTCGCCGACGGGGAGGGGCGGATCATCGATTTCAAGAACACCGTCGTCATCCTCACCTCGAACCTGGCGACCGACCTCATCACGAGCGCCGCCCCGCCAGGTGGTGAGGCTCCGTCGCTCGAGGATCTCACCTCGCTCGTCAAGCCGACGCTCACCGCGCACTTCAAGCCGGCGCTGCTCGCCCGCATGACCGTGGTGCCCTACGTCCCCATCGGCCCCGAGGCGCTCCTCGGCATCGTCAAGATCAAGGTCGGCGCGGTCATCAAGCGCGCCAAGGAAGCGCACGGCGTCACCCTCACCATCGACGAGGCGGTCTACGCGGCCATCGCCGATCGCTGCCGTGAGGTGGAGAGCGGCGCGCGCAACGTCGATCACATCCTGCGCGGCGTCGTCCTGCCGCTCGTCTCCGGCGAGATCCTCCGTCGCATGGCCGAGGAGCAGCCGCTCACCGCCCTGCAGCTCTCGCTCGACGCGTCCGGCGACATCGTCATCGCCAGCGGGCCCGCCTGATGCCCGGCGTTCGTCAGATGCGCCAGGTCGTGATCGCCACCCTGGTCGCCGCCGCTGCCTGCATCGCCGGAACGGGCGCGGGCGCCACGCTCGGTTGCAGCACCACGGTGGTCGCGCCGAAGGAGCCCGAGCCCTGCAAGCTGCAGGTGGTCAACATGGCCATCCTCGCCTCGCCGCGCATCAACCCGACCGATAGCGGCGATGCCCGCCCGGTGCAGCTGCGCATCTACCAGCTGACCACCGATGTCCGTTTGAACAACGCGAGCTTCACCGACGTGTGGAAGAACGACAAGGACGTCCTCAAGGAGGACCTGGTCAAGTCCGAGGAGCTGAGCATCTACCCGGACACGCGCACCGACATCCGCTTCGAGCGCGACGAGAAGGCGCTGGTCATCGCCGCCGTGGCCCTCTTCCGCGAGCCCAAGGGGCGCAGCTGGTTCACCACCATGGAGCTGCCGCCCCCTCCCACCAAGGGCTCCTGCGGGCAGAAGGACGAGGACGGCGGCTCGCTCCTCAACCCGAAGTACTCGGTGTGGATCGACGGCTCGCGCGTGGACGAGGGGGCCGATCACCTCGACGACTACCCCAACCCCGGTCGTCGCCGCGATCTCAGCCTGTCGTTCGATCGCTCCGACGCTCCCGCGGCTCCGGCACCGCTCACCCCGCCGGGGGCACCGGCAAAATGAAGCCGCGCAAGCTCCTCTGGACGGAAGGGCTGTTCCTCACCCAGCACCACCTCCAGCAGCTCGATCGCTACCACGAGCAGCTGCTCGACTCGCGCGCCCAGGTGCTCGATCCGCTCAGCTGGGGGATCACCGACATCGACATCGACGAGCGCGCGCTCGGCCTCGGCCGGTTCAAGGTCACGCGCCTGCAGGCGATCCTCCCCGACGGCACCCCCGTCGAGGTGGGCGATGGTGACGGCGACGCGCTCCCTCCGCGCTCGCTGGAGACCGCGCTCACCCCGCAGATGCGCACCCTCGACGTGTACATCGGCATCGCCAGCGAGAGCGACGTCTCGCCCAACACCGATCTCGAAGGGCGCGCCGGCGCCATCGCCCGCTACCTGCGCGATAGCGGCTCGGTGCTCGACTACAACAGCGGCGCGGGCGAGCAGCCGGTCCAGTGGGCCAAGCGCAACCTGCGCGTGCTCTTCGGCGAGGAGCGCCAGGACGCCGTCGCCGGCATCCGCGTCGCCCAGCTGACCCGCAACGCCTCCGGCGCCATCGTCATCCGCCCCGGTTTCATCCCCCCGGTCCGCCGCATCGGCGCCTCGTCCGTCCTGGTGAACGGCTTCGTCCGGCTCCTCGAGATGATGACCGCCAAGCAGCGCAGCCTGGCCGACAGTCGCCAGCAGCGCACCGCGGCCGCCGTCGAGTTCCAGGCCAGCGACGCCGCCAAGTTCTGGCTCCTCAACTCGCTCAACACCAGCATCCCGCCCTTCGCGCACATGGTCGATCAGCGCACGACCAACCCG
>JAMFST010001482.1 GCA_026225435.1 Labilithrix luteola | reverse complement strand
GTCTGACGCTGGATCGAGAGCAGTACCGTCCCACTCGTGTGGTCCACGATCTCCGAAAGCAGCGGCGGCACGGCCCCGCCATACGCCGGAGGGCCATAGACGAAATCGATCGCCTGCCCCGTCGCGTTCTTGATCTGCGAGAGCGAGCAGCAGTAGGTCGTCGAGTTCATCGGGTTCGTGATCCACTGCGTGCGGTCCGCCCAGGTCACGACGTAATGAAACAACCCGCCCGACAAAATGCACTGGACTTCCATCCCGACGCCCGCCTGCACATTGCAGGTGACGGACGGAACGCTCACCGTCGGGAGCGGCACGCCGGACACGTATACATTTACAGTTACCAACAACGGAACGAGCACCGTCACCAGCTCGCCGATCACCGACACGCAGCCGGCCGGCTTCGCGATCACCGCCTGCAGCGCGACGGTGACCACCAACTGCGGCTGGACCTGCACCGCAACCGGCGGCTCCACCTGCGGCGCGGCGAAAGCGGCCAACGGCGTCACGACGGTGAACACCACCGCGACGATCCCGGCGGCCGGCACCGTCACGTACACGATCTACGGCAAGACGACCGCGGCGACCGGCACCAACTCGACGTACACCGTGACCGCGGGCATCCCCACCGGCCAGGACGAGACGGTCCCCTTCGACAACGTCGGCGCGGACACCGACTTCGTCACCGGAACGACCTTCGCTTTCACCGCGACGAAGAGCGGCAATGGCGATGGCCTCCTCACCGTGAATCCGGGCAACGTGCGCTGCGACGTCGGCTGCACCGCCGGCGTCTCGGCGACGTACGGACAGAACGAGCAGATCGCCGTGTGGGCCGTGCCTGCGCTCGGCGACACGTTCGCCGGCTGGACCAGCGGAGCGTGCTCCGGCACGAGGACCGTCCCCTGCGTCACCACGGTCGCCGCCGCCACCTCGATGAACGCCAGCTTCGTCGCGCCGACCGTCGCCACCTCGATCCTGTCCACCTCCAACGGAACGTCGATGACGACGGTTCGCCCGGGCGACACCGAGACCGCCACCTTCACCGTCACCGTTCCCAACGGCGAGAACGCTCCGCTGGTCATCACCGACACGCTCGGCGCGGGGCTCACGCTGACCGGCACCGCGACCCCCGCCACGACGAACCTGCCGACCTGCTCGACCAGCGCGGTCTGCGCGCCGGCGGTCGCCACCAACGGCAACGTCGACACCTGGGACTTCGGCATCGTCACCTGCAGCAACCCCAACGGCTGCACCATCACCATCAGCGAGACGGCCGTCGTCGGAACCGGCGCGACTCCGGTGCGCGGCACCACGCTCACCCAGACCATCGGTGCCACCGGCGGAGGGAGCGCGGTCGCGTCGACCACGGTCATCGAGCCGAACGTCACCGTCTCGCACAGCGAGAGCGCGACCGGCGCGGTCGCCCCCGGCGCGACCGAGACGATCAGCGTGAGCGTCTCCAACACGACGGGCGGGAGCAACTCCGACGCCTTCGACACGGTCGTCACCTCGCCCTACCCGGCGAGCACGACGGCACAGAACTTCAACGCGGGGACCTGCACCGGCGCCACCGCGACGGGGACCGGCGTCGGCAGCGCGACCTCCAAGGTCACCGTGGCGTTCCCGGTGCCTGGCTCGCTCGGCGACGCGTTCAGCTGCACGTACACCTACGATCTCGTCGTCGCCACGGCGGCTCCTGCCGGGAGCCTCGCGCTCGGTGCCGACACGGCCACCTCGCGCAGCACCGGCGGCACGGCCTATCGAACGTACACCGCGACCGACACGGCGCTGGCCATCGACGTGCTCTTTCCCGTCGGCCACGCGTGCACCGTCGCCGCCAGCTGCGCGAACGACATCTGCGACCCGACGGACCACGAGTGCGGCTACGCCAACGGCGACGGCACGTGCACGCCGGCCAGCGCGGCCACCAGCTGCCAGGGCGGATCGTGCAGCTCGGACGGCGTCTGCAAGGCCGCGGGCAAGTGCGCCGCCGATGACGACTGCACGACGGCCGAGTACTGCAACACCGGCGCCGGCCTGGGCAACGGCACCTGCGCACCGAAGCTCGACAACGGCGTCGCCATCCCCACGGTCGCCTTCCACCTGGCTCCGGTGCTCGCCGGACTCTGCACCTCGGCGAGCGGCCCGGGCTCGGTCGGAGCTTCGGTCTGCTCGAGCGGCATCTGCGATCCGGCGGACAACAAGTGCGGCCTCCCCAACGGCGCGCTGCCGGCGGGCACCACCTGCACCGTCTCGACGGATCCGGCGGCGCTGACGGAGTGCCGCGCCGGCTTCTGCGTCACGGCCACGGGCTCGGCCAACGTGGGACGCTGCGAGGCCTGCATCGACGACACCACGACCACCTGCGCCAGCCCGACGGCCGCGTGCGATCCGGCGACCAACCAGTGCGTTGCCTGCACCGGCACCAACAATGCCGCCTGCGCCGGCTCCACGCCGATCTGCAACACCGCGAGCGACGTCTGCGCCGCCTGCAACGGGGACAGCGGTTCCGGCGCGAGCCTCGCGTGCGGCGCCAGCGCGCCGTACTGCAACACCGACCCGACCTCCGGCGGCTCCTGCGGGACCAGCTGCTTCGCCGACGCCGACTGCGCGACGGGCAGCTGGTGCGACGCCGGCGCCTGCACCACCAAGCTCGCCAACGGCACCGCCATCCCGACCGTTGCCGGTCACGCGCCGGTGCTCGCGGGAGCCTGCTCCGTCGCCGTCGCCACCGCCATCTGCGCCAGCGGGGTGTGCGATGCGGCGCACAACACCTGCGGCTACGACCTGGGCGACGGCCCCTGCGCCGCCACCACCCAGTGCACCACCGGAACCTGCGTCGCCTCGGGAACGAACGCGACGAAGTGCGAGTCGTGCACCGACGACTCCGCCTGCGGCGGCGCGACCCCGGTGTGCAACACCACGACGGGGAGCTGCGCGCAGTGCGACGCGGCGAACACCTCCGCCTGCACCGGCACGACGCCGATCTGCAACACGACCACCGACACCTGCGGAGCCTGCAACGGCGATCACGGCAGCAGCGCCACCGCCGCGTGCCCAGCGACGTCGTCCAACTGCAACGCCTCGGGATCGTGCACGACCAGCTGCAGCATGGACAGCGAGTGCGGATCGAGCGCCTGGTGCGACGCCGGCACCTGCACCCCGAAGCTCGCCAACGGGACGCAGATCCCCGCGGTCACCGGGCATTCGCCGGCGCTGGCAGGAACCTGCTCCACCGTCGTCGCCGCGGCGGTGTGCCAGTCCGGGGTGTGCGATCCCGCCACCAACGACTGCGGCTTCGCGCTGGGTGACGGCCCCTGCACCGGCGAGGGGCAATGCGTGAGCGGCGCCTGCGCGTTCAGCGGCTCCACGATGGTGTGCACCGCGCCCGGGGTGGGCCCCGACGCTGGCGCTGCGACGCCGAACGTCACCGTGCTCGGGGGCGGCTGCGCCACCGGCTCCGGCCGTACAAATGATGCCTCGAACGGCGCCCTCTTCGGCGCGGCGTTCGCGGCGCTCGCCTTCTTCCGCGGTCGGGCTCGCCGTCGCCAGCGCGCCCCCTCGTCTTCCTCTTCCGATGTCCGTACGGGTTCATGAAACGTCTCGCCTCCTTCTCTTCGGCCGTCGCCACCCTCCTCTGCTCGAACCTCGCTCTTGCCCAGACGGTCGCCGCCCCGGCGACGACCGCCCAGGGGTTCTCGGTGAACCACTTCGAGCCGGCCACCACCGGCAGCGAGTGGTTCGTCATGGACTCGCTCGACCTGCGCGGGCACCTGCGCCCCGCCTTCGGCATCGTCGGTGATTGGGCGTACCGTCCGCTCGTCCTCGAGACCGTGGGAACGGACGACGTTCGCCGCTCGATCGTGCGCGATCAGGCCTTTCTCCACCTCGGCGGAAGCCTGGTCTTGTGGGATCGTCTGCGCGTTGGCGCGAGCGTACCCTTGATGGTGTACGCCGACGGGCACAGCTTCACCGCCGGCACCACCACCTACGCCGCCCCGCAACACGAGGTGGCCCTCGGCGACGTCCGGCTCGACGCCGACGTGCGCCTCCTCGGCACCTACCGCGGCCCGGCCACGCTCGCCCTCGGCGGCACCGTCTCGCTCCCCACGGGCAATCGCGATTCGTACGCCGGCGACGGCAACACCACGGTCACGCCGCACGCGCTCCTCGCCGGCGAGGTGGGCGCCTTCACCTACGCTGCGCGCTTCGGCGTCGAGATCAAGACGCTGAGCGAGTCGTACGCCGGCGGACAGGTCGGAACGGCGATGGTCTTCGGCGGCGCGGCGGGACTTCGCATCGCCAGGAGCAAGCTGGTCGTCGGTCCGGAGGTGTTCGCTCGCTCCACCCTCGTGGACGACGGCTTCTTCAAGATCCGCTCGACCCCGGTGGAGGGGCTCCTCGGCGCCCACTACACCCTGGGTGACTTCCGCGGCGGTGCCGGCGTCTCGACCGGTCTGTCCGAAGGCTTCGGCACCCCGGTCTTTCGAGGGATCCTCTCGCTCGAGTGGGTCCCGCAGCCTCCTCCCGCGACCGCGGTGCCGCCGGCGGAGCCCGTGCGCGTGACCGAGCCGGTTCCCCACGTCGACGTCCCGGTGGTGGCGGACCGCGACCACGACGGCGTTCTCGACGCGGACGACGCCTGCCCCGACGTCGCCGGCGTGATGACGAGCGATCCGAAGACCAACGGCTGCCCCGCCGATCCCGACCGCGACCACGACGGCATCAAGAACGAGGACGACGCCTGCCCCGACGAGCCCGGAAAGATGGATCCGGACCCGAAGAAGAACGGTTGCCCCAAGGCGTTCGTCCGCGACGGTCGCATCCAGATCCTCGAGCAGGTGAGGTTCTCCACCGCCAGCGCCGCCATCACCAAGGGGCCCGATAGCGAGAGCGTGCTGCAAGCGGTGGCCGAGGTCCTC
>JAMFST010001481.1 GCA_026225435.1 Labilithrix luteola | reverse complement strand
GTGCTCCTCCTGCGCGTCGCCCGGCCGGCGGCGAGGAACGCGCTCGCCTTCGCCACGCTCGACGAGATCGCCCGCGTGGCCGAGAGCCTCCAGGCGCCCGGCCACGACGAGGTGCGCGCCGTGATCGTGACCGGAACGGCCGGGATGTTCGCTGCCGGCGGGGACCTGCGCGAGCTCGCCCAGGTGGTGACGGCGGCGGACGCCGAGGTGTTCGCGGAGCGCGGCGCGCGAGCCTGCCGCGCCCTGGCGGCGATCCCCGTCCCGGTGGTGGCGGCGGTGAGCGGCGGCGCGTACGGCGGCGGCACGGAGCTGGCGCTCGCCTGCGACGTGCGCGTCGGCGATGCGAGCACGGTGTTCGGCTTTCGCCAGGCGCGGATGGGAGTGACGACCGCCTGGGGGACGGCGAGCACGCTCGTGTCGCTGGTCGGTCACGGGCGGGCCAGCCGGCTCCTCTTCGCCGCCGACGACATCGGCGCGGACAAGGCGCTCGCCTTCGGACTGCTCGACGAGATCGCCCCGGACGGCGAGACTGCCGAGGTGACGGCGACGAAGCTGGCGGGGCTGATGGCGCGGGTGTCGGGCACGGCGGCGCGCGAGCAGAAGAAGCTGCTGCGCTCGATGGTGGCGATGCCCGCGGCGATCGCCGAGGCCGAGCGCGCCGCCTTCGTGCGCACCTGGACGGACACCGACCACGCCGAGGCGATGAAAGCCTTCGCCGAGCGGCGTCCGCCGGTATTCTTGCCACGCACCTCATGACCTTCCCCCCGGCCCTCCCACCGTCCCCTCAAGAGTCGCCGGATCCGGCCGTAAAAGAGGGCGTGCTGCCCCGCCCGCGCGTGCTCCTCGTCGACGATGCCCCCGAGCTGCGGGCGCTTCTCACCCTGCAGCTGGCGGGACTCGGTTGCGACACGGAGGTCGCCGCCAGCGAGGACGAGGCGGTCGCCCGCATCGCCGCCTGCCAGCCGTTCGACCTGGTGCTCGCCGACGTGCACCTGTCGCCGGTGAAGCGGGGTGGGCGGATGGCCGCCGGGTTGCCGACCTCGACGCCGCCGCCGTCGTCGCGCGGGTTCGGCGCCACCAAGCTCCCCGGCCGCCTGCGCGCCGCCGGCCACCAGGGGCGCCTGGTGACGATGTCCGCCGGTCCAGCCCCCGCGGGGCTCACCGGGAACGGGATCGAGGGGCACCTGAACAAGCCAATCAGCCGCGAGCAGCTGGCGGCGTGTGTGCGCGCCGGTCTCCCGCGCGAGGCGTGGAGCGTCCCGCCGCCGGTCAGCCGGCTCAGTGAAGAGCTCGCCATGCGTCCGCTCCTGCAGTCGTACGTCGACATCCTCGACACGCGCGCCACCGAGATCGAGCAGCTGACCCGCCGCGGCGACGTGCGCGCGCTCGACAGGATGCTCCACGCGCTCGAGGGATCCGCCGGCAGCTACGGCTTCGACGAGATCACCGAGCTGGCGCGGCTCACCGGCGATCCGCTGCGCGCAGGGGCACCGCTGACCGACGTGCTGCCGGGGCTCTCGCGCCTGCAGAAGCTGTGTGCGCGTGCCAAGTCGGCCTGAAAGTCAGGCCGACCGCGCCGTAAAGTTTTCATCCGCGCGGCGGCTGCCTTAGGAACGATGCGCCGCGTCGATGCGGCTCTTCGCGCATGCGCCCCCGACTCGTCCCCGGCTCCGGCGCGACCGCGCTCCTGGCGCTGACGTGTCTCGCCGCCGTCGCCAGCGCGCCCGACGACGCCCGCGCCGACGAGCCGACCGCCCCCATCCCGGGCACCGCCACGCGCGGCGCTCCGCCGGATCCGCGCGCCGCCGCCGATGCATCCGCCGACGCCGAGAAGCCCATCGATTACTGCACCGATCGCTACGAGCCGGCCGGCTTCCCGCTCATCGGCGGCGACAGCGACATCGGCTTCGAGTTCGGCGTCGCGGGGACGTTCACCCACTTCGGCGACTGCATCGCGCCGTACAAATGGAACATGGACCTGGTGCTCGCCGCCAGCGTCAAGAGCGGCCCCACCGGCGCCGAGCTCGCGCAGCAGGACTACTCGTTCAACTGGGACATCCCGGGCGCCTTCGGCGGCACGGTGCGCCTCAATCCCAGCGTGCTCTTCCAGCGCACCATCAACTACGGCTACTTCGGCATCGGCAACGCCAGCACCGGCGAGCGGCCGCCCAACGCCACCGGAGTGCCGGGCCGCTACAACCAGTACACGCAGGTCGAGGGGCGCGTGCGCGAGCTGACCCGCTTCGCGACGCACGGCCCGTGGAACCCGGTGCTCGTCACCATGTACCGCTTCGAGGATCCGCAGGCCTACGCCGGGAGCCAGCTGGCCACCGACGTCGCCACGAAGAACCCGGACGGCACGCCGCTCGTCCGCGGTCTGCACCCGATGAGCATCGTCACCGTCGGCGGGGGGGCCATCTACGACACCCGCGACAACGAGTTCCTCCCCAAGCGCGGCCAGTTCCACCAGCTCGGCCTGCGCTTCCACGAGGCCTTCCCCTTCAGCGACAACGTCCGCTACGGCCACGCGAGCACCATCTTCGCCGGCTACGTCCC
>JAMFST010001480.1 GCA_026225435.1 Labilithrix luteola | reverse complement strand
GCGAGCCGTCGGCGGTGAGCGCGTCGGCGGCGAAGGCGTCCACGCTGAGCGACTCGCTGATGACCACCGACGGCTTGATCTCCATGAAGCCGTAGGCCTTCTGACCCATGCCGGCGATGGGGATGCTGAGCGCGCCGCCGAGGATGGCGAGACCGCCGTGCGAGCCGGTGAGGGGCGGCGGCGCGAAGACTCCGGGGCGCGACGGCCCGTCCGGCTGGCTGGGATCGACGGCGAAGACCGACAGCTCATCGCCGAGCGCGTAGGCCACGCGGCCGTCGTCAAGGAGCACGCGCAGCCAGAAGCCCTGCCCTTGCCGCCCGTCGAGCGCGATGGTGTCCCCGCGATGGGCCGTGGAGATGACCCGGTAGGACACGCCGGGACCGGAGCGCAGCTCGGCGTCGGCCACGACCACCCGGGCGAAGGCCTGCACGTCGTCGTCGGCGCGCGCGGTCTTGCTCACGCTCACCGCGCTGGCGAGGAGCGCGGCGGCCACGACGAGCACACGGAACACGCGAGAGGTACGCTTCACGGAGTGGACGCCCACGTCGCGATGACCTGGACCACCGGATCGGTGCTGGTGAAGATCGTCCGCGGGTGATTGTTGCCCGTGGGGCGCACGTAGAGCGGCGCCGTCGTGTAGTCGGTGCTCATCTCCAGCGAGGCCGCCTGGTAGTTCGTCTGCGCCGCGCCACCGCTGCCGAGCATGCTGGTGTCGACCGGGTGGTCGCCACCGCCGCAGTCGATGGGAGCGTGCTGCTGGAGCGCCATGCCGCTGACCGCCGAGGAGTTGTAGTGGCAGCCGTTGGCCGCATCCCCCTGCGAGGGATCGCCGTCGCCGCAGTGCTTGTCGAAGAGGAGCTGCGGCTCCACGTGGCAGAAGAAGTAGTCACCGTCGAAGCTCTCGTCGGCGACGACGAAGTCCGGCCCGTCGTTGACCTGGTTGCAGCCCGAAGCGAACGAGGCCACGCCTGTCACCAAGAGCGCGGTCACGGCCACGAGCACCGACACGAACGGCGCTGAATCGCCCGGAGCGCCACGCACGAGTCGACGATAAAGGTTTGGACAGCCAAATCGCAAGCACCGCCTGCTCACGAATGGCGAACCGCACACACGGCGTGTGCGTGTGGACACACTTGCTCCGTGACGGTCCTTCACGTGAGGCGGCCGCTCGATCGCGTTTGCCCCTGAAGTTCTCGTGAAAAGCGCCGTTGGACACCGGCGCACCACACCTCGCTCACCTCCGGAACGCATCGTGCGATGTACGACCGCGATGAAGACCACGGACGCTTTCACTTGCGTAAGTGTGACGCGGATCGCTACTAGTTGGGCCGCTGCCTGGGCATGTCGTAGCTTCTCTTACATCGTTACTCGCCGCACCCGCCGCACCTCATCACGTCACTCGAACGGAGCCCTGCACGACATGAAGCTGACCCCCTGGTATCTGGCCGCCATCCTCCCCATCGCCGTCGCTGGCTGCTCGGGCACGATCCTCGGTCACATGGCAGTCGTCGCGGTCACCTTCGGCATCTTCTTCGGCACGCTCACCCTCGGTAAGGCGCAGACGCAGGTCGTCACCCCGATCGCCGCGCCGTCCACCGACAGCCTCGAGGGCTGATCGCGAAGGCCGCGCCGCGATGGAAGACCGCGGCAGCAACGGGCTCAAGCGGCTCGAAGAGTTCACCGTCGCCGATCTGGAGACGGTGCGGCTGGTGCTCCGCGGTGACTCGGTCATCGACTGGCACCGGCTGAACCTGAAGAGCGAGGGCGAGGTCAAGGACCTGCTCG
>JAMFST010001479.1 GCA_026225435.1 Labilithrix luteola | reverse complement strand
TCGGCACCGACGGCATCCTGGTGAGCCGGCCGCTCGGGCGGAGCGAGGGGAGCGTTCGCGGCGGCGCTTCGCGCTCGGAGGCGGGCGCCGCATGCAGGGCGCCGACGTCGACGTGCCGGCGCGCGCGCTGGCGCAACGGATCGAGGAGGCGCGCGAGCGCGGTCGCACAGGTGAGCTCGGCGCCGCCACCTCCGCCTTGCTCGCGCGCGGCAAGCGCAGCATCGGCGAATGGATGGGGGCGCTGGCGCAGATCACCGACACCGCGGGTGGCTTCCGCTCGTCGGCCGTCCCCCGGGACCAGCTGTGGCGCGTGGTCGACGAC
Organism: Labilithrix luteola; assembly: GCA_026225435.1. Taxonomy (GTDB): domain Bacteria; phylum Myxococcota_A; class Polyangia; order Polyangiales; family Polyangiaceae; genus JAMFST01. The sequence goes on along the minus strand of JAMFST010001479.1, from coordinate 2,212 downwards.
GCCACCGCCACCACCGAGCTACGCGCCGCCGCCGCCATCGCCCTGCGCCGCGAGCTCGGCGACGACGAGCGCACTCGCTTCCGCGTGGCGAGCAACGTCTCCGCCGAGCCGGCGCTGCGCAAGGTGTTCCTCGCGGTCGGTGAGGACGACGAGCGCGAGCTCACCGCCGCGCTCGAAGGGCTGCCGGCACCCGCCGCTCGATCGCTCAGAGCGTGGTGATCGCGTCCAGCCCCGCTTGCGCCACGCCCGCGCGCATCGGCAGGCACGACTCGGGGAAGGCCTGACGGATCGTGTGCCCCGCTTCCAGCAGCTCGCCGCAGAAGCGGTCCAGGTGCTTCATCGAGCCGGCCACGTAGTCGTGGATCACCACCAGCGCCTCGGGCTCCTTGGCGCACATGGCCAGCGCCGTCGGCACCCAGCCGTCCTGATCGACCCAGTCGCGCGGCACGCAGTTCCAGGTCACGCAGGTGTACTTGTGCTCGGCCAGGTAGTCGCGCGCCGCGGTGCTGAGCAGGTGCGGGCCGAGCTTGCCGCCACCACCGAAGGGGCGAAAGAGGCGCGTCGGGCAGCCCAGATCCGCCAGCAGCTTCTCGGTCGCCACGATCTCGCGGTCGACGGTGTCGGCTCGCTCGTCCTCGCCGATGGGCACCTCGTGGTTCCACGAGTGGTTGCCGACCCAGTGCCCCTCGTCCTGCGCGCGAGCCAGCGCCTTCTGCGCGCCGACGTCGCCCAGCTGCTTGCCGATGGCGAAGAAGCTGCTCCGGATCCCGCGGCGAGCCAGCACGTCGAGCACGCGCGGCGTGACCTCCGCGTCGGGCCCGTTGTCGAAGCTCAACGTGACGAGCTTGGTGACGAGGGACATGCGCTCAGGCGACCTCGCTGCGGTACTTGTTGTTCGAGGTGTGATCACCGGCGAGCCAGCGCTGCAGCTCCGCGCGCGCCTGCTTCTTCTGCACCTCGCCGATCTCCTCCACGTTCGGCGCGTCGAGCGTCAGCTCCACGATCATGCCGTTGGGATCGGTGACGTAGAGCGAGGTGCAGTAGCCGTGATCGAGGTCGTACGTCTTGGGCATCTCGTAGCCGGCGGCCGACAGGCGGTCGCGCACCGCGCGCTGGGTCGCCGCGTCCACCGCGAGCGCGATGTGGTGGAAGGGCGACGACGGCATCTCCGGACCGAACTCCGCCTGGTCCTTCGGATCGGCGAACTGGAAGAAGGCGAGCGCGCTGCCGTCGGCCAGGCCGAAGAAGCAGTGGCAGTAGGTCCGCTCGGCGCCGAAGAGCACGTCCGTCTCGCACCAGGTGGCGACCAGCGGGAAGCCGAGCAGCTCCTCGTAGAACTTGCGCGTGGCCTCCAGATCCTTCGTCACGTAGGCGGTGTGGTGCAGGCGCAGCGGGATGTTGGTTGCGGTCATGACTCGGGATCTCCTCGATCTTTTCTATTCGCTTGGCCGGGTCGGTCAACGAAATCGTCCGCACTTTTCGGTCGGCGACGATTGCGCGTCGCGTCGTTCCGTACATTTAATCCTCCCGGCGGCCGGCCGGGACGAGCGCTACCGTCGCGGGCTCGGTTAGCTCTTCCCCGCAAGGAGGTGGCGCGCATCGCCTGCTCCGCACCCCGGTGGGGTACTCTGCGGAGGGCAGGTCGTCTTGCATCGCGTCTTCCGCCACAAGCTGACTCTCCTGTCGGCGTTGTATTTCGTCGAGGGTATCCCGTGGGGATTCCAGTCGCAGGCGCTGCCCATCTACCTGCGCACGCACCACGAGTCGCTGGCCTTCATCGGCCTGGTGAACAGCCTCTCGCTCCCCTGGATGTGCAAGACGCTGTGGGCACCGTGCGTCGACCGCTTCGGCTCGACCCGGTTCGGTCGGCGCAAGTCGTGGATCGTCCCCTGCCAGGTCGCGCTCGCCCTCTGCTGCCTCGGCGCGGCCTATGCGTCGATTCACGGCGCGCTCGCCGCTCTCCTCGGCCTCGTCTTCTTGATGAACGCCTGCGCGGCGACGATGGACATCGCGGTCGACGCGCTCGCCGTCGACGTCCTCAAGGAGCACGAGCTCGGCACCGGCAACATCACCCAGGTGGTCGGCTACAAGGTCGGCTCGCTGGTGAGCGGAGGCTTGCTCGTGTGGGCCACCGCCGCTGCCGGGTGGGGCTGGCTCTTCGTCTGGATGGCCGCGCTGGTGGGCGCCGTCGCGCTCATCACCTTCTTCGTGC
>JAMFST010001478.1 GCA_026225435.1 Labilithrix luteola | reverse complement strand
TTCGCCAAGGCTGACCCATCACGGCAAGAGGGCGCGCCGAAGACGCGGTAAACTATCGTCTGCGCTCCGCGTCTCGCGGACGCGCTGCCAAGCGCGCCATCCAGGCTGGTTTCGACGCCCACCTCGTGAAACCGGTGCTGCTCGATACCGTCGCGACCTTGATCGCCCGCTACCGCGACGCGGTCTGACGTTCAGCGTGCGGAGGGTGACGCGATCGGCGCGCGCTCCTGCGCCTCGGTCGGAGGCGGCGGCGGCGCGGTTGCCGTCGACACGGTCGTCCACGTGGAGCTGGCCGGTGTCGTGGAGGCGGGCACGGTCGTCGTCGTCGTCGTCGCCGGAGGAGGCGCGGGCGTGACCGTCGGCTGCAGGCTCGGACGGCTCCCGTGCGGGGCGAGCAGCGCCGCGGGGACGACCAGTCCGAGGCAGGCGACCAGCGCGATCGCGGCGATGGCCCACCCCGGGATCATCCCCTTCGGGGCGACGAAGCGGGTGGTGGCCGCGTCGTCCGGCTCGGGGACCACTTCCTTCTGCCAGAGCACGTGGTTGAGCGCCTCGCTCATCTCCTTCGCCGTGGCGAAGCGATCCTTGCGGTCGAAGGCGAGCGCCTTGTCGAGCCAGGCGCGCAGCGGCTTGGGGAGCTTCGGCGCCACCTCGTCCATCGAGTCGAGCGGCTCGGTCGCCTCGATGAGATCCTCCATCGCCGTGGTGCAGGTGCGCAGGTAGCGACCGGTGAGCGCACGGAAGAAGGTGGCCCCCGCAGCCCACAGATCCGAGCGCGCGTCGATCTCCCCCCAGCGACCGCGCGCCTGCTCCGGCGACATGAACGCCGGCGTCCCGATGACCGTCTGCTCGAGCGTGCGCGTCGCCGCCATCTGCAGCGGCGGGCGGGCGATGCCGAAGTCGATCAGCTTCAGGCGCCCCGAGCTGGTGAGGAACACGTTCTCCGGCTTCACGTCGCGGTGGATGATCGACTTGTCGTGCGTGGCCGCGAGGACGTCGAGCAGCGCCTTCATCATCTGCGCCGCCTCCATCAGCTTGAGCGGCCCCTTCTCGGCGATGCGCTCCTCGAGCGTCTGCCCGTCGAGCCGCTCGACCACCAGGAACGGAGTGCCCGCGTCGGTGACTCCGTCCTGCAGCGCGGTGACCACGCCCGGGTGCTTCACCAGGTTGGCGATGCGCCCGTCGCCGAGGAAGCGCTCGATCATCATCGCGTCGTGCAGCAGCTCCTCGCGCAGCACCTTCACCGCCGCGCGCCGCCCGTCGGTGTGGGTCGCGGCGTAGACGTAGGCCGAGCCGCCGCTGCCGAGGATCTCCTCGAGCCGCCACGACCCGCCGAGCAGGTCTCCCACGCAGGGCGGGCGGCGAATCGGCTGCGTCCCCGACGCCCGCGGCGCGATCACCGGGGCGATGCTCGGCGCGCGCTTCAGATTCACGTCGTGCGCCAGCAGGACTCCGCGCGCGAGCGTCGGCGGCTCGTCGGGCTCCGGCCCCGGCGACAGCGCGGGGTTCACGACCGTCGGACCGATATCGTCGTAGTCTAGCGGTTCGGGTTCGGTGGCCATCGCAGCGGTTCCAGCAGCCGTGTCGCTGACCTGACGCGACACACCCATTCATAGCGCGCCGCTTCAGTCTGGGCGAGCTAGCGACAAACCACCCCACTAGCCCGCGGCTCAGCCTGACTCGCTTTACGATACTTCAGACTCCCGTCAGGCCGCCGGTGCACATCAAGGTCTGGCCGCTGACGTAGTCGGACTCCGGGATGCAGAACAGGTACACGGCGCCCGCGGCCTCCTCCGGCGTGCCGCCGCGGCCGAGCGGGATGGTCCGCTCCATCGTCGCCAGGAGCTCGGGGTTCACCCCCACCTTGATCTCGCGTCCGCCCACGTTGGCCGTCTCGCCCGCCGCCGCGTTGCCGGTGAGGCGCGTCTTGATGAGGCCGTAGGCGACGCAGTTGACGGTGACGTTCATCCGCCCCCACTCCTTGGCGAGCGTCTCGGTGAGGCCGACGATGCCCGCCTTGGCCGCCGAGTAGTTCGCCTGCCCGGCGTTGCCGAACAAGCCAGCGACGCTGGAGATGTTCACCACCTTGCGCACCACGCGCTTGCCTTCGCCGGTCTCCTTCTTCGACAGCTCACGGAGGACCGGCTGCGCGGCGCGCAGGATGCGGAACGGCGCCGTCAGATGGCAGTCGATCATCGCGTACCACTGCTCGTCGCTCATCTTCTGGATGACCGAGTCCCAGGTGTAGCCGGCGTTGTTGACGATGATGTCGAGGCCGCCGTAGGTGCCGGTCGCCGTGTCGACGAAGCGCTGCGGGAACGCGGCGTCGGTGACGCTGCCCACGCAGGCCACCGCCTCGCCGCCGGCGCTCTCGATCGCCTCCCGCACCTCGTTGGCCGGCTCGGCGTCGAGATCGTTGACCACCACCTTGGCCCCTTCGCTCGCCAGCTTCAGCGCGATGGCGCGCCCGATCCCGCGACCCGACCCCGTGACGAGAGCGACCTTGCCCTCGAGTTTCCCGCCTTGTCCTTCACGCGACATTTCGACCGCCTTCTTTCCAGAACGCCTTGCGGAGCTCACTCTTCAGGATCTTCCCTGCGCCGGAGAGCGGCAGGGCGTCACGGAACTCGACCGTCCGTGGACGTTTGTACCCGGCGATGAGCGCGCGGCAGTGGGCGATGAGATCCTCCGCGGTCACCGTCGCGTTGGCCCCCTGGCTCGCGCGCAGGACGACGACCGCGTGGACCGCCTCGCCCCACTCGGCGCTGGGGATGCCGATGACCGCGCAGCTGGCGACGGCCAGATGCTGGGCGAGCGCGTTCTCCACCTCGCCGGAGTAGACGTTCTCGCCGCCGCTCACGATCATGTCCTTCATGCGGTCGACGACGAAGAGGAAGCCGTCGTCGTCCAGGTAGCCACCGTCGCCGGTGTGCATCCAGCCGTCGCGGACGGCGGTGGCGGTGAGCTCCGGCTTGTTCCAGTAGCCGACCATCACGTTGGGACCCTTGACGATGATCTCGCCGACCGTGCCGTTGGGGACCGGGCGGTCGTTCTCGTCGACGACGCGCACCTCGGTGTTGAAGCTGGCGCGCCCGGCGGAGCGCAGCTTCCCCTGCTTGCGCCCCTCGGGGCCATGCACCCACGGCGGGCTGATGGTGGCGACCGGGGAGAGCTCGGTCATGCCGTACGCCTGGGAGAACTTCACGCCCGGCAGCGCAGCCATGGCGCGCTCGAGCACCGCTTCGGAGATGGGAGAGGCGCCGTAGGTGATGTTCCGCAGCGAGCTCAGATCTCGCTTCTCCTTCATCGCCGGGTGGTCGACGAGCATCTGCACCATCGTGGGGACGAGGAGCACGTCGGTGACCTTGTCGCGCTCGATGGCGGTGAGGACGTCGGGCGCGTTGAACGCCGCGATCATGCTGTGCGCGTTGCCGGCGAGCCAGTGCGGCATGGCGAGGCCGCCGTCGGCCAGGTGGAACATCGGCGCGGCGTGGAGATAGACGCCGCCGGGCGTGGCGATCCCCTCGGCGAGGAGCGACATGGCGGAGGTGACGAGGTTGGTGTGGCTGAGCATCACCCCCTTGGGCAGACCTGTCGATCCAGAGGTATAGACCAGCGCGGCAACGGGGTCGGTTTCGTCCGGAATGGCCGGTACGACCGAATCGTCGATCGGGCTCAATCCAAGCTGGTCCTGGCCGGGGACATCCTCGACGGCCACCTCATGCCGCTGGGCATGGTCGCGTGTCACGGCGGATAAAGGCGCCGGATAGACGACGCAACGCGCGCCGCAATGCGCCCGGATTGCATCCACTTCCCGCGCCGATAGGCGGGGATTGATCATCACCGGCCAGGCCCCGGCCTTTGCGATGGCAAAGAAGACGGCGACGGACGAGCGGTGGTTTTCGGCGGCGACCATCACTCGGTCGCCAGGGCGGATCCCATGGCTGGCGAGGCGGTCCCGCAGCGCGTCGGCGGCGGCCAATAATTGCCGGAACGACCAGATAACATCGCCGTCGATCACCGCGGGCCGTTCCGGAAAAACGGCAGCCGCGCGATCGATGACATCGCCGATCCGATTCGGCAGGGACGAGGACATGTGGGGAGGG
>JAMFST010001477.1 GCA_026225435.1 Labilithrix luteola | reverse complement strand
TCTTCTTCTCCAAGGACTTCCCCCAATTGTACATGGAGAAGCCGGAGATCTACCAGTCGGAGGGGAAGCTGGTGCTCAAGCTCAACCTCCAGGGGCCGGTGCACAAGCTGGGCATCGACGCGAACCTCGACGGCGACATCTTCCTCGCTGGCCACCCGGCGGTGGTCGACAACGAGGTATCCATCCCCGATCTCGAGCCGACCATCGAGACGAAGAACTTCCTCCTCTCGCTCAAGGCGGCCACCGACGGCGACAACATCCGCAACCAGGCGCGCCAGGCGCTGCGCCTCGACATCGGCGACCGGCTCGAGCCGGTGAAGCAAAAGCTCTCCTCGCAGCTGCAGTTCGAGGCCTCGGGCGGCTGCTTCCGCGGCGATGTCGATCGCGTCCAGGTGACCGGCGTGTACCCGCACGCGGCCTACCTGCGCATCTACGCCGAGGTCACCGGCCGCGCCCGCGCGACCATGCCCTGCCCGGCCGGCGGCGCACCGTCTCCCGCGCCGGCCGCCCCCTGAATCAGCGCTTCATGATGAAGGGGAACACGTAGCGAAAGAAGGCGAAGCGGCCGTCGGGGATCCGGGCCGCTTCGTCCGCGATCAGCCGCGCCGAGACCTGCCGGAACCCGTCACGAGGAAAGCGCGCCTCGAGCTCGGCGATCCGCCGCCGATCCATCTGCGCGCGGTGGGGACCGAAGCCGAGCTCCGCGAGGCCGCCGACGTTCATCGCCCAGGCGATCGACCCCGACTGCGCGGGGTCCACCTGCGCGCTCAGGTTGGTGGCGATGGCCTCGCGGGCGGCGTGCACCTGCGCGTCGGGCCAGCGGTGCTGGTGCGCCAGCTCCTCGAGCGCGAGGATGCCGCCCATGCTGAAGTCACCACGCGGCGGCGGCGCCTCGAGGCCGACATCGTGGAGCAGGGCGGCCACCCAGGTCGTCTCGATCTGCTCGGGGGCGAGCTCGAGGCGTTGATGGAGCACCAGCAGTGACCAGAAGGCGGTGCGATGGCAGTGGTGACGCATCGCCGGCACCGATCGCTCCTCCAGGTACGAGCGCGCGGCGTTCACCATCGGCGTCGCCGGCGGCTCGAAGAGCGCGAGCGCCGGCGCACGGCGACCGCTCCGGTACGCTCCGCGCCAGAGGCGCAGCCCCTCGAAGAGCGCCCCCACCATCCCCGGCACCAGCGACCAGCGCTCGCGCGAGGTCATGTGGCCGTCGCTCGCGGCGAGCCACGCGGAGGTTCCCAGGCGGAGGTCCACCGGTCGCAAGGAGTCGCCCGCCTTCATCGGTCCTCGGGCTCCGTCAGAAGCTGCCGTCGGGCGTCGCCGGGACGCGCGGGCCGAGGAGCCCCGCGTACATCGCCTGCGCGACCAGCGTGTGCCCGGTGTCGTTCGGGTGCACGCCGTCGGGGAAATCAGCGCTCCGTCCATCGAGCGCCGCGTGCACGTCGATCACCGGCAGGCCGCGCTGGTAGGAGATGTCGACGATGATGGGGATGATCTGCCGCGCGATCACCGTGCCGTCGATGTCGTAGCCGTTGGTGAAGGCGGGTGGCGGGAGC
>JAMFST010001476.1 GCA_026225435.1 Labilithrix luteola | reverse complement strand
GATGGGCGCGTCGACATCCGAGAGCGCGCGTAGCCCCTGGCGGCTGGTGTTGCGCGAGGTGGTGAAGGCGCGCACGACGAACACCGTGCCGTCGACCAGGGTCGAGAGGATGGCCGAGTCGGTCACCGCCACGAGTGGCGGGCTGTCGATGATCACCCGGTCGAACCGCTCCAGCAGGTCGCGCAGGACCGAGCGAAAGCGCTCGGAGTGGAGCACGTCGCCGGGGTTTGGCGGGATGGGGCCCGACGGCACGCAGGACAGGTTGTTCACGATGGTCGGCAGCGCCACGTCGGCGACCTTGACCTCGCCGAGGAGCACGTTGGTCAGCCCCGCATCGCCGGCGCGGTCGAAGATCCGGTGCAGCCGGGGACGGCGCAGATCACAGTCCACGATGCACACCTTCTGCCCGCCCTGCGCCAGCGAGATGGCAAGGCTGCAGGCCACCGTCGTCTTGCCCTCGCCCGGCGCCGCGCTGGTGACCAGCACCGACCGGTACGGCTGGTCGGGGTTCATGAACATGAGGTTCGTGCGGATGGTGCGGGCCGCCTCGGCCACGCTGGAGAGCGGCCGCTCGTGCACCAGCAGCTCCGGCGGCAGCTCACCCGGCACGCGCGTGACGCGGCGGTTGCGCTTCTTGGCCGGCTTGCCGCCGTCGTCTTGCCCGTCGACCGCCGGCACCATCCCGAGGAAGGAGACGCCGAGCCGCTGCTCCACGTCCGCCGGAGACTTCAGCGAGCTGTCTGCCTGCTCGCGCAGGAGCACGAGGCCGATGCCGAGGAGCAGCCCCGTGAGCGCCCCCACGGCGACGTTCACCGGCACCCGCGGCCGGATGGGCGCTCGCGGCTCGAGCGCGGTGTCGACCACGCGCACGTTGTTCACGTTCATCATGCGTGCGAGATCGGCGTCCTTGGTCTGCTCGAGCAGCGCCGAGTAGACCTTTTCGTTCTCCGCGCGCACGCGGTCGAGGCGGTGGAACTCGAGCTCCTTGAGGTTCAGCTCGACGGCTCGCCGCCGCGCGTCCTCGTAGAGGCCGCTCTCGCCCGCTTCTTCCCTGTTGAGGATGGCCAGATCGCGCTGCACCGCCCCCTGGATGTTCTTCACCTCGTCGACCAGATCACGCGCGAGCTCGCTGATCTTCTGGTCGACCGAGAGCACCAGCGGGTGGTGATCGCCCTGGCCCTGCGCCACCAGCTCGCGCCGCTCACGCACCGCGCTCTGGTACTGCGTGCGCAGCTGGCTGAGGAACACGTTGCTGAGCAGCTCCGAGGCGGGCAGCTCGTCCGGGTTCGCCGAGTTGACCTTGTCCAGCTCCGAGTTGCGCGCGAGCAGCTCCTGCTTGTGCGTCCGCGTCGTCGTCAGCGCCTGGTCGTACTGCTGCATCTCGAGGCGGATCTGCTTCGAGATCTCCTCGATGGTGCTGCTCGGCAGGTCGTTCTTCCGCTTGAACTCGTGGAGCGAGTCCTCGTTCGACTCCAGCTCGGTGCGGAAGTGATCCAGCTGGCTGTTGAGCCAGACCACCGCGTCGCCCGTCGCGTTGACCGTCTTCTCGAGGTTCTGCGCGATGTACGTGTTGGTGATGGCGTTCGCGAGCTTCTGCGCCTGCTTCGGGTCGACGTCCTCCACCTTGATGTACGTGAGGCGGCTGTTCTTCACCGGCTCGACGTGAAGCCGGCCGCGCAGCATGTCGGTCGCCGTGTCGATGGGCAGCGGGTGCGCGACGGCGTCCTTGCCCGCAAAACCCGGGTCCGACTGCAGTCCGAGGTCGTGCACCACCGCGCCGAGCACCCGGTCCGACGTCATCACCTTGTACTGCGTCTCGTAGTACTCGTGATTGTCCCAGGTCGAGGCGAGCTCGCGGAACGGATCGGTCTTGTCTGCCAGCGGGCGCACGACGTCGGGATCGAACTCCAGCATCGCCGCCGCCTCGTACACGCGGGGCTGTGACTTCGAGTAGACGAGGCCGAGCGCTGCGGCAACGAGCGCCGCCACCAGGAGGATGGGCCAGTGCTTGCGCAGCAGGCGCACCGCTGCCAGCGCCACGGCGGGCGCGTCGTCGACCAGGCCGCCGCGACCAGGCGCCTGCCCATCGTGCGGGGCGGCGGCAATGCGCGGCGGTTTCGGCAGAGCTTCGTCCATTGTGTCCAGGGTGCATGTGCCAGGGGAGCGGTGCGGAGGCAAGCCGAAGGCGCCTGGCGGAAACACGCGAGGCGTGATTCGCTCGTCCCGGTCACGATGATCGACACTTCCGACCTCGAGTACGTCCGCGGTCGCACCGTGCTGGTGACCGGCGCGGCGGGGACCATTGGCTCGGCGCTGGTGAAGAAGCTCCTGCCGCTCTGCACCGCGGTTCGCTGCTTCGATCACGCCGAGACGGAGCTGTTCTTTCTCAACGAGAACCTCGCCTCGCGCGGCCGCCTCTCGCCTCAGCTAGGCGACATCCGCGACCTCGATCGACTCCGCTTCGCCATGACCGGCGTGGACGTGGTGTTCCACACGGCCGCGCTGAAGCACGTGGGGCTGGGCGAGTACAACCCGTTCGAGGTGGTGCAGACCAACCTGCAGGGGCTCAACAACATCATCCGCGCCTCGCTCGACGCCGACGTCGAGCGGGTCGTCTTCACCTCCTCCGACAAGGCGGTGAACCCCACCAACGTGATGGGCGCGTCCAAGATGATGGGCGAGCGGCTCATCATCGCCGCCAACGAGATCCGCGGCTCGCGTCGCTCCCGCTTCGCCGCCGTGCGCTTCGGAAACGTCATCGGGTCGCGCGGCTCCGTGGTCCCCATCTTCCAGCGGCAGCTCCAGCGCGGAGAGCCCGTGACCCTCACGGACGAGGGGATGACCCGCTACGTGATGACGATCGACGAGGCGGCGCAGCTGGTGCTCGAGGCCGGGGCGCGCATGAAGGGGGGCGAGACCTTCGTGACCAAGATGCGCGCGCTGCGGGTCATCGACCTGGCGCGCGCGATGGCGACCATGATTGCACCGGGGCGCGCCCTGGACGTGAAGAAGACCGGTCTGCGCGCGGGGGAGAAGCTGTACGAGGAGCTCATCACCGCCGAGGAGCTCGAACGAACGGTGGAGCTGGCGCGTCTGCTGGTGATCCTGCCACCGCGCGCCGCCTTCATCGCCGATGCGCCGACGGCGTCGTCGTACCCCGACGCGAGCCGGGCAACGAGGGAGTGGAACAGCGGCACCGACATGCTGATGAGCGAGGGGGACATCGCCACCTACCTCGCCGAGCACCGTGTGCTCGAGGCGCTCGCGTGAGGTGCCTGGTGACAGGCGGCGCGGGGTTCATCGGCCGGTGGGTCGTCGCCCGGCTGCTGCGCGACGGGCACCGGGTCACCGTGCTCGACGATCTGTCCAACGGGCGCGCCGAGAACCTCGGTGACTTCGCCGGACAGGACGGCTGGGAAGG
>JAMFST010001475.1 GCA_026225435.1 Labilithrix luteola | reverse complement strand
GCGATGAAGAAGTCGCTGGCGCGCATCGGGCCGATCCTCAACGAGGTGAACACCACGCTCACCCCGACGGCGCGCAAGAAGAGCGTCGCGCTGGTGCTCGACGTGCCGGATCTGCCGTACGACCTGCGCGCCGACGCGGAGCGCCTGCGCCAGGTGTTCATCAACCTGGTCGACAACGCGCTCAAGTTCACCCCCAGCGGCGGCTCGGTGACGCTGACCGCGCGGCTCGTCGAGGGGCGCGCCGGGGACGACGACGACGATGGCGACGGCCTGGCGCTGCTCGCGCCGGCGCGGCAGGAGATCGAGGTGCGGGTGGCCGACACCGGCATCGGGATCCCGCCGCGCGAGCGTCCGCGGGTCTTCGATCCGTTCTACCAGGTGGACTCCTCGTCGACGCGCGAGTTCGGGGGCACCGGGCTCGGGCTGTCGATCGTGAAGCGGCTCGTCGAGGCACACCAGGGGACGATCCGCATCGAGGGGAACGAGCCCACCGGCGCGGTCTTCGTCGTGCGCATCCCGACGGCCAGCTCGGCGGCCGCGGTCGGCCACACCATCCCGCCCATCTTCCCCGGGCGGTAACAGCGTCACGCGCACGGTGCGCTCGTGAGCGAGGGGGAGTTCGCGCGCATCGCTCGGCTGCGGCGGCTCTTCGGTGAGCCGCCGGCGGATGTCGCGGCGAGCGTGCCGGTCGGCATCGGCGACGACGCGGCGGTGCTGCGTCTCGCCGGCGCCGCCGAGTCGCTGGTGTGGACCGTCGACGCGCAGGTGCAGGGGCGGCACTTCGTGGTGGGCAAGATGGGCTGGGCGGACATCGCCTTCCGCGCGTACACCGCGGCGGCGAGCGATCTGGCGGCGATGGGGGCGACGCCGTTCTGCGCGCTCGCCTCGTGGATCCTGCCCGCCGATCTCGACGAGGAGGCCTTCGACGAGCTGGCGCGCGGCTCGCGCGAGGCGGCGGATCTCGTCGGGGCTCCGCTGGTGGGCGGCAACCTGAGCGCCGGCGGGGAGATCTCGCTGAGCACGACGCTCCTCGGGCGCACCGATCGCCCGATGCTGCGCAGCGGAGGGCGCGCAGGCGATGCATTGTGGATGGCCGGCCCCGCGGGGCTCGCGGCCATCGGATTGCGCGGCGTGCTCGAAGGGCGAGGGGACCTGCCGCCGGAGTGCGATCGCGCCTTCCGTCGACCGACGGCGCGCATCGCCGAGGGGCTGCGCGCGCGTGGCGTGGCGACCGCGGCCATCGATGTGAGCGACGGTCTCGCGCAGGATGTCGGACACCTGGCGCAGGATTCGGGTCGCGGCTTCCTTCTCCACGAGTCGGCCGTCCTCGCGGCCGGCGGCGACGCGCTCCTCCAGGGGGCGCAGCTCCTCGGTGCCGAACCGCTGGATCTCGCGCTGTACGGCGGCGAGGACTATGCGCTCGTCGTCGCTTCGGCCGAGCCCATCGACGGCTTCCTCCGCATCGGTGAGCTCACCGATGGTGCCGGGCTCAGCCGCGAGGAGCCGCGTGGTCGTCTGCGTCGTGCGGACGGGAGCGTGTGTCTTCTCGTTGCGCGAGGCTTCGATCACTTCCGGGTGTGACGGCGGTTCGAGCTATCCTTGAAGGAAAGGATGAACAAGGACGGCGCTGACTCTCCGGAGCCTCTGTCCAAGCCGGTGCCGCCGGCTGGTGAGAGCTCACGTGAGGTCTCGGCGCCGAGCTCCGGCACGACGGCTCCGGGTGAGGTCGACGAGAGCGCGACGCTGTCTCGATCCATTCCGCGCCCGATGCCGCGCGCCATGACGCCACCGCGTCCGATGCCGCACGCACGCATCCGTCCGACCGCGTCGTTCCCTCGCGTGTCGCTCTCCGCCGTCCCCGCGCAGCGACCGCCGGCGCCGGCGTTGCCGCTGGTGTCGGCCATGCCGCCCGCTCCCGCAGCATGCGTGGGCGAGAGCGAAGCCACGGGGGAGAGCGACGGGCTGGACGCGGTCACGCAGCATCGCGCGCCCCTCGAGGTGAAGCGACTCAACGACGACGTGACGCAGACCGCGCAGGTCGTGGTGGTGCCGGCGCCGCCGGTCGTGGCGGCCGGCGTCACGCTGGCGGCGGCTGCGGAGGCGGACGTCACCGTTCACACCCCGGGCCCCCTGCGCGTCCTCGAGCCGCGCAAGGCCGCGGCGCACGACACCAAGGAGGCGACCGCGCTCGTCCAGGGGGACGTCATCGGCGGGCTCTGTCGCATCGAGGAGCGGCTCGCCCTCTCGGAGATGTCGGTCCTCTACCGCGCCTTCCACCTGCAGCTGGAACGGATGGTCGTGGTCAAGGTGCTGCAGGACGCCGGCGTGGAGAACGTCGAGGCGGTCGCCCGCTTCCGTCGCGAGGCGCGCCTCATGAGCCTCGTCACCTCCGAGCACGTCGCGCGCGTGCTCGACGTCGGTTCGCACGTGGGCTGTCCGTTCATCGTCATGGAGCGCCTCGAGGGGGCGGATCTCGCGTACCTGCTCAAGCAGGTCGGCGGGCGGCTCTCGCTGAAGCAGGCGTGTGATCTGGTGCTGCAGATCTGCGAGGCGCTCGCCGTCGCGCACTCGTACGGGATCGTGCATCGCGATCTCAAGCCGGCCAACGTGTTCGTCTCGGTGCGCGCCGGCGGCGATCTGCGTGTGACGATCATCGACTTCGGGATCGCCAAGGCGTTCTTCGAGCGGCAGGACGCCGAGGACCAGCTCACCAAGGTGAACGGCCTGCTCGGCTCTCCGCGCTACATGGCGCCCGAGCAGGTCGAGCCGCACATGGAGGTCGACGAGCGCGTCGACATCTGGGCGCTCGGGATCCTGTTCCAGGAGATGCTGACGGGCGAGCGCGTGTTCATCGCCGAGGGGATTGGCCAGCTACTGATGGCCATCGTCGACAAGCAGCCGGTGGCGCTGCGCACCCACCTTCCCGACGCGCCCGACGCGATCGTGGCGACCATCGCCCAGGCGCTGGAGAAGGACGCGACGCGGCGCCTTCCCAACGCGCTCACCTTCGCGGCGCGCGTGGCGCCGTTCGCCAGCCCCGATGCGATCCAGCGGGTGGCGAAGATCGCGGCCATCACCGCGGCGGCGGTGGAGCGCGCGGCGGAGTCGCGGCCGGCGTTCCAGGAGCGCGCGACCTTGCCGCCGAAGTCGCCGGCGACGGGGGCAGGTGCGAGCGCGAGCGCGACGACGGTACCGACGACGCTCGCCGCGCCGGCGTCCCCGGCGCTGCGGGCGGCGCAGGCGAGCTCGAACCCGCCTCCGACGATGCGCCTCACCGGGCCGGTGTCGCCGCAGGTGCCGCCGCCCGTTGCGCTCTTCGCGCCGGAGCAGGAGCCGTCGGTCACACTGGAGACCCTGATTCCCGTCAGCGATGCCCCTCCGG
>JAMFST010001474.1 GCA_026225435.1 Labilithrix luteola | reverse complement strand
GGATAGCTCAGCGTGGAAAAGGCACCGCCTCAGCGCATCGCCGGAGGCGCCGCCTTCGGCGCTTCTTCCAGGAACGTCATCACGATGCCGTTCCAGCGCGCCGAGTCCTTGACCGGGACCTCGTGGTCCGCGTTGGGGACGATGGCCAGCTCTGCGCCCGGGATGGCCGCGGCGAGCGCCACGGTGTGGGTCGTGAGGATCGCGTCGTGGTCGCCGGCGATGATCAACGTCGGCGCCTTGATGGTGCCGAGCTGCTTGGTGGTCCAGCGCGGATCGGTCTGCCACATCTTGCGCAGCCGATCGAAGACCACCGGGTAGTGCGCCGCGCCATCGGGCGACTCGCGGGCGTAGGCGTCGCGCGACTCCTTGAGCATCGGGTCGTCCGCCTTCAGGTGGAAGAAGATCTTGTTGAAGGCCTGGTCGGTCCCGTCGGGGCGGAAGTTCCCGCTGCTGGCGACGATCTTGGTGACCCTCTCCGGGTGGTGCATCCCGATGTCGAGCGCGAGGTTGGCGCCGTCGCTCCAGCCGACGAAGAACGCGCGCGACACGTTGAGCTGCGCGAGCAAGGCGACGGTGTCCTCGGCCATCGCGTGCGTCGTCATCGGGTGCTTCGCGTCGTCCGGCGTGCCCCCCTGGGCCAGCTGGTCGGGCGCGATGACGTCGAAGGCCTGCGCGAAGAACGGGATGGCCAGCGGCCAGGCGACCGTCGCGCTCTCGCCGCCCGGATGCAAGAGGACCAGCACCGGCCGCGCCTCCCCCGACCGGTCACCGAGCCGGAGGTAGTGCATCTTCAGCCCGTTGACCGTGGCGTACTCGCTGCGGGGCGCGGCCTGCGGCGGCGGGGGCGGCGGCGGTCCGGGAGGCGGCGGCGGCGGGGTGGTGGTCGTCACCGAGGCCGACGGCACCGCATCGGGCAGCGGCGCGAGCTCTCCGTTGGCCGACACGGCGGGCGGCTCGGGATCTCCTCCGCAGGCCGTCGACAGGAGCACCAGCGAAGCGAGGGCGGCGACCGTCCCGCAGATCGTTCTCATTTTTTCTCTTCTACCGCGTTCTGCGCCCGCTCGATGCTCTCGAAGAGCGCGCGGAAGTTCCCGTAGCCGAAGCCCGGATCGCCGGCGCGCTGGATGATCTCGTAGAAGAACGGCCCGGCGCGCGTGTCGTCGTGGAGCGCCTTGGCCTCGCGCATGAAGATCTGGAGCATGTACTTGTCCATTCCTCCATCGACGAGGATCTGCAGCCGCTCGAGCTCCGCCAGCTCCTCCTTCACGTTGGTGATCCCGAGCTGCGCCAGCCGACCGGGCAGGTCGCGGTAGTAGGCCGGGTGCGTCTTCATGAACTCGACGCCGCGGCGCTCGAGCTCCTCGACCGTCCAGACGATGTTCTTCACCGCGAAGGCCACGTGCTGCACGCCGTTGCCCCAGTTGTCCTCGACGAACTTGGCGATCTGCGAGTCGCGGAAGAACGGCCGCAGCGGCTCGTTGGTGGCGAACTTCACCCCGCTCTCGGGATCCCACATGACGATCGAGCGCAGCCCCGAGCCGTGCTGGAGCGCCGCGCTGGCTGACTTCATCTCCTTGGCCAGCTCCGCGGTGTGGAAGGTGATCTCCCAGAACGGCTCGAACCCGAGCACGTCGCGGTACCAGTTGACGATGGGCTGCATGGTGAGCCCGTTGGAGGTGACGTGGTCGATGGCGCCGATGCCGAAGACGTTGTTCGGCCGCGTCGCGTTGCCGGTCCCCACGTCGTCGAAGCCGGGGGCGAAGGCGGAGAAGTCGTCGCGCTGGACGAAGCGGAAGTTCACGTCGCCGAGCGGCGTGGCGATCTCCACCGAGCGGTAGCGGCCGCCGCGTGCGTCCTTGAGGTCGAGCGGCTCGCCGAGGAAAGTCCCGCCGCGCTCGCCGAGGAGCTTCATCGTGTGATCAAGATCCTTCACCCGGAAGCTCAGGCTCATCACCCCGGCGGGGTGGCGCGACAGGTAGCGCGACGCCTTGCTCGTCTGCCGCAGCGGGCTCGAGACGCACACGCGCACGTCGCCGGCGCCGAACACCCGCGACTCCTGCCCGCTGCGCTTCACCAGCTCCGCGCCGGCGTGCGCCACCTCCTGGAAGTCGAGCCGTTCGGTGTAAAATACACGTGAGCGCTCGAGGTCCTCGACGACGAAGTGGAACGAGTCGTACCCGAGAATGCCCAGCGAAGTGCGGTCGGCCATGGGCTCGCCATAGCACCGCGCGACGTCCACGTGCCACGGCAGCACGCCGACGAGCGCGGACGCAGCGCGTCACGCGTTCGGCGTCGTTCCTACAGGCCGCCGTCGTGGGGCGTGGCCAGCGCGTAGTGCGCCTGCATCTGCGCCGGCGTCAGAGGCCCCTGGTAGACCGCGACCTCGTCGATGTCCCCCTTGAAGGTGTTGTAGCCGTCCTCGTTCCCGCCCACGGTGAAGAAGGCTCCGCCGGCGTCGCCGGCGTCGCCGGCATCGAGCATCCCGTTCAGTCCCGCCACTGCGATCGGCACCGGGTTCGCATTCAGGTAGACGGTGAGCTTGATGCCGTCCGACTGGAAGACGAGGTAGCTCCAGGCCGAGACGGCCGGGTCGGTGTTCGAGTTGGCGTACGTCCCGGCCGAGCCGCGGTATTCGTCGCCGTGGAGGCTCGCCTCCTCCGCCTCCTCGTAGAAGAAGTCGAGCGTGACGTTGCCGTACAGCGCCTGGACCACGAAGTTGTAGGCCGCGCCCGCGGTGTCCGTCGGTCGGATCCACAGCTCGACGGCGAAGAGCGGCGACGCGACGAAGGGGAAGCCACCGGGCAAGACCATCGACCCGAACTGACCATCGAGGCGCATGGCGGTGTCCGGATCGCCGGCGATGGCGCCCTGCACGCCGAGGCTGATGTCACCGGTGTACTTCGCGGTGTTGGCCGCGCCGCCCGTCTGGCTGTACGCGTAGGGGCCGACCGCCTCGCCGAGGCGCCAGTAGGCCACCGGTCCGTCGGCGATCACCGCGGCCGCGTAGGTCGCGGACGCCGCCGCGTCGTCACCGCCGTCCGCCGCGTCCGCCGGCGTGCTCGCTTCGGTCACCGAGCTCGCCTCGGCCACCGCGTCTCCCGCGGCATCTCCGACCGTACCGTCGGTGCCGTCGTTCCCGTCGGTCGTGGGCTCGCCCGCGTCCACGTAGACGAAATCGTCGAGAAAGGCATCGCAGGCCGACAGCAAGGTCGCCGCGCTCACCATCGCCCCGAAGGTGAAGAGCAGCCCGCGGCCGACGGAGACGACTCGTGCCATCGACCTCCAGCATACCCGAGCGGCCTCCCCCGTCCTGCCCGGTCGATTTTTCCTCGAAGAAACCCCGACCGACAGCCGTCGAGCGCGGACGAAACGGCCAGGCCCCCCGTTCGCTCGATGACGCGCTATGCTATGCGGCCGGGTCAAAGGAGCACCATGAGCCGAAAGTCGACCAAGTTCGTCTTTGTCACCGGAGGCGTTGTCTCCTCCATCGGGAAGGGGCTCGCCAGCGCGTCCATCGGAGCGCTGCTCGAGGCGCGGGGTCTGCGCGTCACGCACATCAAGCTCGATCCGTACATCAACGTGGATCCCGGCACGATGAGCCCGTACCAGCACGGCGAGGTCTTCGTGACCGACGACGGCGCCGAGACGGACCTCGATCTCGGACACTACGAGCGCTTCACCACCTGCCGCATGAGCCGGCAGAACAACCTCACCACCGGGCGCGTCTACGAGAGCGTCATCTCCAAGGAGCGCCGCGGCGAGTACCTCGGGGCCACGGTGCAGGTCATCCCGCACATCACCGACGAGATCAAATCGCGCGTGCGCGCCGCGGTGGAGCTCGATCCCACCCAGCCGGACGTCGCCATCCTCGAGGTGGGCGGCACCGTCGGCGACATCGAGTCGCTCCCCTTCCTCGAGGCGATTCGCCAGATGAAGATCGAGGCGGGAGTGGGCAACGCGCTCAGCATCCACGTCACCCTGGTCCCGTACATCGAGACCGCGGGCGAGCTGAAGACCAAGCCGACCCAGCACGCCGTGCGCGAGATGCGCGAGATCGGCATCCAGCCGGACATCCTCATCTGCCGCACCAAGACCCCGCTGAACCAGGCGACCAAGGACAAGATCGCCCTCTTCAGCAACGTGGCGGTCGAGGCGGTCATCTCGGCCATCGACGTCTCCTGCATCTACGAGGTGCCGCTGCACTTCCAGGCCGAGGGGCTCGATGATCTGATCTGCGAGCGCCTCAACATCTGGAGCCGCCGGCCGGAGCTGGCGGCGTGGCAGCGCATCGTCGAGCGCTTCAAGACCGCCAAGCGCGGCACGGTGAAGATCGGCGTCATCGGCAAGTACGTGAACCTCAAGGACGCCTACAAGTCACTCCACGAGGCGCTGGTGCACGGCGGCCTGGCCAACGAGTGCAAGGTCGACCTCGAGTACATCGACAGCGAGCTGGTCGAGAAGGAGGGGGCGGAGAAGCTCCTCGCCCACCTCGACGCGGTCCTCGTCCCCGGCGGCTTCGGCGATCGCGGCACCGAGGGGAAGATCGACGCCATCGGCTACGCCCGCGTCAACAAGATCCCCTTCTTCGGCATCTGCCTCGGCATGCAGCTGGCGGCGATCGAGTACGCCCGTCACGTCGGCGGCATCGACAACGCCGGCTCCTCGGAGTTCGATCCGGACTGTCCGGCGCCGGTCATCGATCTGCTCCCCGAGCAGCGCAACGTGCGCACCAAGGGGGCCACGATGCGGCTCGGCGCCTTCCCCTGCACCTTGCAGGCGGGCACCATCGCGGCGGACGCGTACGGCACGCTGGAGATCAGCGAGCGTCACCGTCACCGCTACGAGTTCAACAACGAGTACCGCGAGCAGCTCAGCGCAGCGGGCCTCGTCCTCTCGGGCACCTCGCCGGACAAGAAGCTGGTGGAGATGATCGAGCTGGCCGACCACCCGTACTTCCTCGGCTGCCAGTTCCATCCCGAGTTCAAGAGCCGCCCGGTCGCCCCGCACCCCCTGTTCTCGCGCTTCGTGAAGGCGGCGCTCGATCGCAAGGAGCTGCGCGGCCGACTCAGCGGGAAGCTGCCGGCGGCGGCGCCGAGCACCACGACCATCGCCAACTGATCGCCGACCGGCGGTCGCGTCATCGATGCCCGAGTCGCTCTTACAGCGGCTCGGGCATCACTTCGTCCACCGGCTTGGAATTCGGGTTGAGCACGAAGGTGAGCGCGATGCGCACGCCGTACGCGCCCGAGACGCTGGGGGCGAGCGAGTCGTGGAGGGTGAAGATGCCGGAGATGGCCGGCTGCACCACCCTCGTGAGCAGGCGCACGCTGGGGGAGAGCGCGATGCTCGAGCGCGCGCCGTCGTCGGCGTCCCCCTTGATGATGTACAGCTCGAAGGCCTCGACCCCGGCGCCGATGGCGTCGCCGATCTTGTAGCCGACGAAGGCGCTGGTGACGGCGGCGAGCTCGGTGCGCGGTGCCGCCGAGATGACCGAGGCGGAGATGTCCAGCGTCTGGCGGAACTGGACGAGGATGCCGTGGTCGAAGACACGCGCGTCGACGAAGGGGCGGAAGGTGAACGCGTTGGCGTCGAAGAAGGCGTTGTCCCACGGGCGCACGGCGGCGGCGGCGGTGACGGTGTTGAAGGCCGCGCCGGAGCTGCCGAAGGTGGCCGACGGGAGCATCACCGCGCCGCCGCCACCGAAGGACAGGCCGGTGCGCGTGGCCCAGACGGTGCGGCCGTACAGCTCGGTGTTGCCGCTGACGAAGCGCGCGGTGCTCTCCACGCCGGGCAGGCTGCCGGCCGCCGCCTCGTAGCTCGCGCCGACGAAGAAGCGGCGGTTGGCGAACGGGTACTCGAAGCCGAGGCGCTGGATGTACACCACCGAGGTGCTGGTGTCGGCGGCGGCCGGCTTGAGGATGCCCATCGTCGATTCGAGGGTCCCCTCGAGATCGGGGTGGGTGAGCTCCGGCAAGGTCGGCGGGCGCGGCGCGTTGGGCAGCTCGT
>JAMFST010001473.1 GCA_026225435.1 Labilithrix luteola | reverse complement strand
GTGCCGGTGGGGGCCTGTCCACTCGGCGCGGCTCCTCCGGTCCAGTTGGTGGTGCCACTTGGTGCCGTGGCGCTGGAGCCTGCGGCCGCCTTGAGCGTGACGCGGCGGAAGGTGACGGCGGTGCTGGTGGCGACGAAGGCGGCGACGCTGGAAGGGCTCGCGGCACTGCCGGCCGCCGCGTCGACTTCGAGGTCCTCGACGTCGACGTTGCTGGCGCCGCTCAGCGTCAGCGCCACCCCGCTGACAGTCGGCGCAATCGTCACCTGATTGCCGGTGCCGTAGCTCCAGTCGCTGCACGACCAGCCGCCGTATAGGTTGACGCTGCTGTTCACGTGCACGGTCTCGGCGTAATTTCCGGTACAAATGTATGCACGCTGGTGCCCGCTGCCGACGGCCTTGCCGATTGTCTTGAACGGACTCTCCTTGGTGCCCGCGTTCGAATCTAGCCCGCGGCTTCCATCCACGAAGACGCCGATCGCGTCCGTCACGCACAAGGTCGCATCGTCCTTCGGATCCGCGGTCAGGTCGCAGGTCGCGGGCGGACCGGCTTCCGCCTCCACCCGGGCATCGCCAGCGTCAATTCCCGCGTCGAGCGCGCTATCCGCGGTCGCGTCCGCAGCATCGCACGCGGCATAGTCACAGTACGCCCCCAGCCTGGAGCCGCACGCCCACACGAGCGCCAGCGGCGCCACGAGAACCGGAAGCGAGAGACGGCGATACGTTTTCATCATTTCCTCACTCAAAGTGGAAGCCAGCCTGCAAAGACGCGCCTGTCGGGCCGACCATTGGAAGCACCCAGCTCGTCGTATTTCCTGCGTCGCGTGCGCTTGCCCGTGGCCAGAGAAGCCAGGTCGCGCCAGCGGCGACCACGGCGCCCACGCCGACGCCCAGAGTGAGCGCCGATGCGGTGTAGTCGGCGCTCGCCGAGTCGCGCTTCGACGTGAACGGGGCGCACTCGCTCACCGACGCGCCGCAGGCAAGGCTGCGTCCGAGCGCCGCGCCGTCATCATGTGCGCTGCTGGCTGCGGAAGCCAGCACGCCCGACGCGACGAATGATCCGATGGCAATCGCCCCGAGGCTCCCAACGACGACGTACTTCGCCATCCCCGAGCCGGAGTCCGCATGCTCGGAAGGGGTAGCCGCTGGTGGGGCGGTCATGACCACCGCTCCGCTCGCAACCGCCGGTGCATCCACAGCAACCGCCGGGAGCGGCAGCTCGACCTTGGTAACGACGCCAGCGGCGGCCTCGACGTTCCGTACCGCATGCCGCTCCCCGGCGCGCGCTTCGACCTGGTGCGCCCCGGCGGTGACATCGACCGCGCCGTCCACGGCCGTCGCCGCTTCCCCGTCGACGAGGACGCGCGCCGTGGGCTCGGTCGTCACGACGAGATGCCCGGTCTGGTGGTACGCGTCGGCCATCGCCTTCACGGCACGATCGCGCTTGTCGCGCGCGACGCTCGGATCGGCGACGTAGTCGCGAAAATGGTTCAGGGCATCGAGCGGGTGCCCGGTCTTCAGCTCGCTCTGCGCGAGGTTGCGCAAGACCGAGACGCGGGTGGTCAGCTTGCGCGTCTCGAGAAACGCGAGCCGCGCGGCCTCGAAATCCCCCCGGTCGTACGCCTTCACTCCTTCGTCGAACCGAGCCTGGGCCGCCGGTCCAACGTCCTGTGCATCGGCAGCCGGCGCAGCGGTGACGAGGAGCGTCCCCAGCAGGGCGCAGCTCGCGACCCTCCTACAGTTCATGATCGATGTCTCT
>JAMFST010001472.1 GCA_026225435.1 Labilithrix luteola | reverse complement strand
TCGGCGTGGTCGCGCGCGAACGCTCCCGGCTCTCGGGTCGTGAATGCCGCTCGCCTCGTCTTCTCTCCGGGCGGAGTGATGTCGATGGTGACCTTGCGCGTGTGCTCCCCCGGCAACCAGTTGTCGGAGAACACCGCCACCACGACGGTGCCGTCCTTGGCGACGCCGTCGAGGTACCACCACTCGTACTCGTCCGTGTCGGACTGCGTCCGCCGCCCGTCCTCCTTGACCACGACCCTCTCCGTCAACCCGAGCTCGGCGTAGTCCCGAGGCGCGTCTTTGAAGCGGAGAGGCTCATGAGCGCACCCGGCGACGACGAGCGCAACGAGGGAGGGCGCGAGAGCTTGTAGCGCTTTCATGCCCGAGATGTACGGCTCGAGCTCGGAGTCCCCAATGGCCGCGTATGTGCCAGCGCTGGTACACTTCTCGCCACATGGAGATCACCGAGGTCGCGACGTTCCTGGCGCTCGTGAAAACGGGGAGCATCCTCGCGGCGGCGGCCGAGATGAAGGTCTCCCGGGCGACCATCCGGCGACGGCTCGAGACGCTGGAGCGCGGGGTCGGGAGCCCGCTCCTCGAACGTCACGGCGACAAGATCGCCCTGACCCACGCTGGTCGCCTGCTCGAGCGCGAAGGGACAGCTCTCGTCGGCTCCGCTCGCCGGATTGAGAGTGCGCTGCGGCAGGCGGCGGGTGCGGACGCCGCCTCCGGGACCCTCTCGGTCGCGATGCCCATCGGTCTGCCGGGGCCTCTGTTCGCGACGTTCGCGCGACAGCTCGCCGATCGATGGCCCAACCTGCACACCCTGGCGCTGTTCAGCGGAGACCCGCTCGAAGAGCTCGAGCGGGGCTCGGACGTAGCCATCGTCTCCGGCAACCGCCCTCGTGCTCCCTGGGTAGCGCGACTCCTGGCCGAGTACGACGAGCGAGCGTTTGCTGACCAAGCCTACGTCGAGAAGGCTGGCTCGCCGCGAACGCTGGCGGACCTACGAGAGCATCGCCTGCTGGGCTGGTTGACGCGGGATCACGACGTGGCCCAGTGGCCACTCCGCCGGGGCGGCGTCCACGAAGTGGTGCCAGCGCTCGTTACCAACGACTTCCGCGGCGTCCACGACTGCGTCCACGCCGGGCTAGGAATCGGCCTTCTTTCCGCGCAAGCGGAGAGGGGCACGCTCCGCGAGGTACTGCCGACGATCGTCGGCACGCGCAGACGTTTCTGGCTGGCCACGGCGCCAGCGAGCCGCTGGAGCCCAACGGTGCGAACCTTCGGGCGCGCTCTCGCCACCTTCCTCGAGGGTCATCTCGTGCGCGCGACCGGTGTGACCTGAGCAGCGCGCGCGTATTCCTCGAGCGCCTCCTACACGGATGGAGCACGATCCTTCCGATTGGCGAGCACCGGCGGAACGCGCCCGGTTGCGAGCTCACGTCTCGCCACGGCCGATAGCGTCGATGTGCAGCGGCCGCCGCAGCTCCCGCGACGTGGAGGCGGTACTGCTCGACGATCGCTGCAGCGCACTCGCGGTACAGCCCTTCCTTGTCGCCGAAGTAATACCGGAGCATCGAGACCGGCGCGCGCCGCCGCTCCATGCGCCGAGGAGAGTCCAGTGAGCTCCGTCGCGACGAAACGATTCGAGTGTGCGGTCGAGCGCCGCGGTGCCCGGCGACAGCACCTCGCAGATCCAGTCGGGCGCGAGGTCGAAGGCCGGCGTGAGCGGCATCTCGGGCATGCGGGCGCGACGCCAGCCCGCGATGTCCGGAACGAGCACGTCCTCTCCGAGGTGGCGCTCGGGCTCGTCGAGGAGGATGCAGCCTCCCGGGTTCCCGTCGTCGGAATCGAACGCTCCGCCGAGACGGACTCCGAGACGAGATGAGGCACGTGCATGCCGCGAGGCGGGGCGCGGAGTCGCGATCAAGTGGCCATTGACGATCTCACCGACGACGATCTCTGGAAGCTCCAGGAGATCGGCTTAGGTCGCCCGCCGCTGAACCGCCACTGTCAGCTCGCCCGAGCGATAAGGCGAGCTCCCCCACCGGCACGCCCGATGCTCTAGGC
>JAMFST010001471.1 GCA_026225435.1 Labilithrix luteola | reverse complement strand
CCGGCGCGCCTCCTCACCGCGTCGCCGATCCCCGAGAAGTGGCTCCGCAAGGCGAAGGCGGCGAAGGCCTTCACGCACCTCTACCCGGACGAGGATCGCGCGCTCCTCGGCTCTTCTTCGGCGTGCTCGCCCGGGAGGGGATGCGCCGCGAGGAGCTCGCGAGCCTCCGCTTCGCCGATCTCGACCTCGCGCGCGGGCTCGTCCAGCTCGACGTGAACAAGACGGCGGATCCCCGCACCGCTCGAGCGAGATGATCAACCGCTACCGCCGCGCGGCGCGCACCTGGTCGGAGACGGCGCTCGGGACCTTCGAGCCGCTCCACCTGGCACTGCCTGAGCTTGCCGGCTCATTGCCCCAGAGAATTCCCCAGGAAGGTACATCCGTACACACTCAGAACGACGTGAAACCTGGCGGAGAGAAGGGGATTCGAACCCCTGGAGAGCTTGCACCCTCATCTGATTTCGAATCAGACACCTTCGGCCACTCGGTCATCTCTCCGCCGGCGAAACTCCCCGATCCAGGCGGCTTTGTCAAGGCGTGCCGGCGTCCGACATGCAACAAGGGGCGCGTGCTTGGGGAATCCCGGACGGTGAGCTCCTGGCCGTGCGCGCTGCGTCTGGTGTTCCTGGTGCCGCTGGCGGCGCTGGTCGCGGCGGTGACGCGGTTCGCGATGCTGCCGTTCACCGCGAAGATGTCGTACCTGCCGGACGACGCCTTCTATTACTTCCAGCTCGGGCGGCAGCACGCGCGGGACGGGCTGTGGTCGTTCGACCGCGGGCAGACGCTGACCTCGGGGTTCCACCTCCTCTTCGGGTACGTCGTCTCCTTCGTCGAGGCGACCTGGCCGGGAGACGCGCGGCTCGACCAGCGACTCACGCTGCTCGCCGTGCTGGCCGCGCTGCTCACCGCGGGCTCGCTGGTGGCGCTGGTGCGCGCGACCGATGGGCCGTTCGCGCGCGGGCGGTTGGCGGCGTTGCTCTACGTGGGGTGCGCGGGCGGGATCTTCATCCTTCCGCTGCAGGCGATGGAGTGGCCGCTGGCGGTGGCGGCTTCCTCCTTCGCGGTGCTCGGGCTGTCGCGCGAGGGGCGTCGCTTCTCCTGGCTTGCCCCGCTCGCCTTCTTCCTCGGGCCGATGTGCCGGTTCGACTTCACCGCGACGGCGGCGTGCTTCGCGATCGCCACGCTCGGTGGCTGGCGGAAGATGGATCGCGAGCTGCGCCGGGTGGCCTTGCTCTCGCTCGCGGCCTGCGCGCTCGGCACGCTGGTGGTGACGCTGCACACCTACGCGATCAGCGGGACGCTGCTGTCGACGAGCGCGCGGACCAAGTCGTTCTGGGGGAGCGTCGAGGGGTACCACCTGACGTACGGGATCGAGCCTTCGAGCTACGCGTTCGGTCCGTTCCTCCTCCTGACGCGCACGCTCGACCTCGGGCCGGCGACGCTGATCGTGCCTGTCCTGCTCCTCGCCTCTCTCGCCTGGACGGCGCGTGCGGGGATCCGGGCGCTGCCCGCTCGCCAGCGGCTGCTCCTCGCCTGGAGCGCGCTGTCGATCGCGGTGCTGGCAGTGACCTACGGGCGGGTGGGGCTGGCGGCGCAGTGCTGGTACTCGGCGCTCTTCGTGGCGCCGTTCTTCGTCGTCACGGCCGGCCTCGCGGCGCTCGCTCCGGTGCGCGCGCAGCGGCCGCTGCTGGTGATCGGCGCTCTGGTGGCGGCGGCCAACCTGTGGACCGCGCGCTCGCCCGTGTGGAACAACGAGACGGTCGCGGCCGACTGTCGCCTCCTGGCCGACGATCCGACGATCACCCGCGCGGGCGCCTGGAACGCCGGGAGCCGCAGCTATCTCGGCGACGAGAAGGTGATGAACCTCGACGGGCTGGTGAACGACGACATCTACCCGTACCTCGTGGCCGATCGCCTCCACTGCTACCTGGTGCACGAGCGCATCCCCTTGGTGACCGACTCGATGGGCTGGTTCGACGCGCGCGCGCGCATGCTCGGCGGGAGCAGCGGCGTCTTCCGGAAAAATGTCCAACCGTACGTCGTGCGCGGCGGCACCGCGGATCACCCGCCGGCGTGGAAGGTGGATCTGGAGGCGCTGGCGAAGCAGCCGGAGTGCGCGATCGATCTGCGCAGCCAGCGGTCGCGGATGCTGCGCCCGTGGACGCCCGGATCCTGACTACGGCGCGAGGCCGCAGCTGACGGCGTCCTCGGTGCGGACACACAGGTCAGCGCGGTGGTCGCCGTTCACGTCGCCGAGCTCCAGCGTCGTGGCCGCGCGCACCGTCGCCGAGCCGACGATCCAGGGCACCGCCGCGGTGAACCCGTGGCTGTTGCCGAAGGCGCAGACGACGTCGCCCCCTCCGCGCGCGCGCCCGCACACGTCGAGACGGCCATCCCCGTTGAGATCCCCGAAGCGGACCAGGTCGACGCCGGTGAGCGGCGAGACGAGCTCGGCGCCGACGACCACGGGCTTGCCGAGCGGCCCGCCGATGACCCCGTCCTCGAACGCCATCCGCAGCTCGCCGTCGTCCAGCGTGCGCTCGACCGAGCGATGGCAACCGCGGAACGGATTGCCGGCCCCCTCGGCATCGACGCACACGTCGTCCCGCCCGTCGCCGTCGATGTCGACGAGCCGCAACGTGCTCCCGTCGATACCTACCAGCCGCGGCGTCAGCGGCGAGAACGCCAGCACCGGCGCGGAGAACACGTAGCCGCGTGCCTCGAGCGCCGGCACCAGCGTCTGCGCGATCGTCAGCGCATAACGCGAGCCGACATCGCCGACGCGATCGTGGAGGAGCACGATCCCGTGCTTCGCCTGCTCGATGCTCGCGAGGTAGCGCTGCGCCACCACGGCCGGCTTGGTGCGGGTGGACCGGCCGTCGCTTCGCTCCTCGCACTCGAGCCGCGGGTGTGCCGAGTCGCAGCTGACCGAGTTGTCCCAGTCCTTCCGATCGACGTCCCAGCGAATGGGACCGATGAGACCGTGCAGGTACGGATCGCCGTCGACGGTCGCCGAGGCCTCCGCGGGCCAGTCGCCGCCGGGAACGCGGAAGAGGCGCAGCTCGTCGCTGTCGAACGAGTCGAGGTGCTTCTGGTTGTCGGACAGCTCGCGGTCGATGAGCGGACCGTTGGCGTGCGAGAGGAGCACGTGGTTCAGCGTGTGGTTGCCGATGCGATGCCCGAGCTTGGCCAGCGCCGGCAAGATGGGGATGTCGGCGTAGCCGGTGTGCAGCACGCCGCGCCCGGTTCCCGGGTCGTCCGACACGCCGGCGCGCCACGCGTCGACGACGAAGAAGGTGCCGCTGACGTGCTCGGAGTGGAGGTAGCGGGCGAGCTCCAGCGTGTGCACGTCCGGCCCGTCGTCCCAGGTGAGCGCGACGACCCCGTCGGGGAACGCGCGCCCGTCGATCTGCGGACGGATGGCCACGTCGTTCTTGGGATTCGCCGCAACCGGGCTGGTCGTCTTCGGCGCGCGCAGCTCGTCGGCGCTGGCGCTCTTCACCAGCGAGGTCGCGTTGGCTTCACTGGGCGACTCGCGCCGACAGAGCAAGGCGAGCCCGGCCACGGCCACGGCCGTGAGATAGGAACCTCGCCCGTCGGTACGCATCAGCCGGATGCACCTTAAAGTGAAAACGGCCGCCGCGGTATTCCGCGACGACCGTTTTTCTCGGCGGTGCTGCCTTTTCAGCGCGTGGCGATCACTCGTCGGCGGACTTCACGTCGTCGGCCGCGCCCCACGCCGCGAGCTTGGTCGCGTTCGGGGTGCCCCAGCCCGTCGGGCCGTCGTAGCCCTTGCCGGCGGTGCAGAAGTAGCTCGTCTTGCAGGTGCCGTTGGAGCCGCTGGTGACGTCGAAGAAGTCCGCCGTGTGCTTCCAGACGGTGGCGCCGTACGCGTTGGCGTGGCCGGTGGCGGCGAAGATCGAGGCGACGAGCGGCGACGCGACGCTGGTGCCGCCGTAGACGGCCCAGCCGCCCGAGCCGTACTTGTCGTAGACCGCGACGCCGGTGTTCGGGTCGGCGACGGCCGACAGGTCCGACACCATCTTGTGCGCGCAGCCGGCGTGGCCGCCGATCTGCCAGGACGGGGTGGTGGTGTACTTGGAGCAGCCCGAGCCGGCGCCGTCCCAGGCGGTCTCGGCCCAGCCGCGGGTGGAGCCGGAGGACGCGAGGCTGGTGCCGCCGACGCCGATGACCCACTGGCCCGACGCGGGGTACGAGACGCCGTAGCTGTCGTCACCCGAGCTGGCGAAGATCGCCACGCCGACGTGGTGGTAGTACGAGGTGTCCGAGGTCGCGTCCGTCGTGTCCTCACCGCCGCCGTAGCTGTTGGAGATGACCGAGGCGCCGAGGGTCGCCGCGGTGTTCACGCTGGCGCCGAGGTCCTCGATGCTGGCCGCGTCGGCCTCGACGAGGAGGATCTTGCAGGTCGGGCAGGCGGCGCTCGCCATGTCGAGGTCGAGCATGATCTCGCCGGCCCAGTCGGTGCTGGCGGTGGGGAGCGGAGAGGCCGCGCCCTTCTCGTTGACCTTCTTGAAGCAGCCGTTCGCCGTGGTGCAGGCGGGGAGGCCGAACTGCTTGCGGTAGGTGGCGAGGTCGGCTTCCGCGTGCGGGTCGTCCTGCGCGTCGACGATGGCGATG
>JAMFST010000176.1 GCA_026225435.1 Labilithrix luteola | reverse complement strand
TGCCACCGGTGATGGGGCCGGTCTCGGTCGTCTCGCCGTCGACCGTCGGCGCCGCGTCGGGGAACATCAGGGCGTCGGTGGACGCGTCGGTCGTGGCGTCGGGGATGTCGTCGGGGTCGGTGCCGCTGTTGCCGCACCCGGCAAACGACCAGGCCGCGCACGCCGGTAGGAGGAACACCGCGAGGGTCATCGCTGCTCGTCGGATCACTTGCTGTGCCCCTTTCCTTCGTCGCTGCTGGAGTCGGCGCCACCGCAGGCGACGAAGAGATAACTGGTGAGGTCCGCCGTGAGCTCGCCGTCGCTGGGATCGACCAGGCTGCCGCAGGTGCGCACCGGACCGGCGCTGGCCGCGAAGAGCGGCGCCGTGCAGCTGGCCGACTGCGCCTGAAGGTCGGCGCAGGGGCCGTCGCTCGCGGCCGCGGCGGCGAGGCAGTCGTCGAGCGCACCGGTGCCGCACGCCGAGCACTGCGAGAGCTCGCAGGCGGTGGCCGCCGCGACCGTCTGCGCGCAGGCCGCCGCGGAGGGCTCGTAGGCCGCGATACACCCCGCGACGCTGGCGAAGATCACGCCGGCGCCGCCGCTGGCGGGGACATCGACGGTGTACAGGGGGCGCTGCAGGCTCATCGGATCGCTTCCGCCGCCGGTGGCCGACGGGCCATAGATGCAGTCGAGACACGACGCGTTGTCGGCGCTCGCGCGGAAGGCAGAGCAGGCCGTCGCTGCCACGGCGCCGCCGTCGCTCTCGAGGCAGTCGACCGAGAGCGAGTCGATCTGCGCCACCGTGCAGCCGCCCGCGTCGGGACCGACGAACACGTAGGTGGGGGCCGTGCTCACCGCGCCGGTCGGGCCGCACCCGCCGGTGCCCCCGTGCCCACCGTCGCCGCCGTCCGCCTCCGTGCCGCCGTCGCCCGCCGAGGTGGATCCATCGCGCGTGACGCTGGCGTCGCCCGCGTCCGCGCCGGGCACGCTGCTGTCGTCGTCGCTGGCGCAGCCGGCGAGCGCACCGACCCCGCCGGCCGTCGACGTGAAGAGAACGAGGGCCAGCATGGCTCTCACGTCACGCCCCGGCGCCGACCGAGCGGATCGAGCGCACGCAGGTGCAGGATGACGAGCAGCACCGCGAGCAGCAGCTGCCCCTTGCCGAGGCGCTCGGCGACGTCGTGGAGCGCGTCGAGGTGCATCCCCGAGTCGCCCACGCCGCGGACCGCCCCCGCCGCGTGCAGCCCGGCGATGCGCGGCGTGATGTACATCGCCTCGCCGATCCCGAGGAGACAGAGCACGATGGTGGCGAGCGGGCGCACCCGATCGAGCCAGTCGAAGGCCTGCCCCCGGCGCGCGAGGAGCAGGACGCCGTCGGTGACCAGCAACGTCAGGGCCAGCCCGATCACCAGCTGGTCGAAGCGAGCGAAGACCGCGGCCATCGCGTCGGCCGCGTCCGGCATCGGCACCATCCCGAACACCAGCGGAGCGGCGATGGCGCCGAGCGCGACGAGACCGCCCGACCACAGACCGAGCGCGAGGACCGAAAGTACGGTGAGTGGAAAGACCAGCCGCTTCACGACGCCTCGAGCGCGCGCAGCGCTTCCCCCGCGAGCTCGCGGGTGACCGGGTCGTCGTCCTTCTCGGCGACGCCGGCGATGCGGCT
>JAMFST010001470.1 GCA_026225435.1 Labilithrix luteola | reverse complement strand
GGCTGGCGTCGGTCCAGTTGGCCAGCACCGCGCCGATGCAGGCGCTCTGATCGGTCTGGGCGGGGACGCAGGTGGCGATCGCCAGGCACTGCGTGTTGGTGTCCGTCGTGCCGCATGCCGAGGAGACGCGGCGGTTCCCCGAGGAGCCGCGCACCGCTTGCGACGCGTAGAGCGACTCGATGCTGGTGACGGTGGTGAGGGTGGTGCCGCAGGCGCCGTTGGTCGGTGCCACGAGGTTCCCCGTGTTGACGAAGGCGTTGCTGGAGAAGGACTCGATGCCGATCGTCCCGGTGCAGGCGGAGACCGCCAGGCTGGTGCTCTTGGCGTCGGTCATGAGCAGGTTCCCGTCCACGTCCAGGTGGGCGATGGAGCCGAGGCTCAGCGCGTTGGTGTAGCCGTAGACGGTGTTCCCCTGCACGTTCGCCTGGGCCACCGTCTGCATGTAGATGCCGACCGCGGGGGTGGTCCCCGAGCCCGCCTGGATCGCGTTGTCGATCAGGTCGATGCGGGTGAGGCTGTTGGCGCCCGCGGGATTCGTGCCGATGAAGAGGCCGTACGCCTCTTGCGTGGCGCCGCCGGTGGTCACGGTCTGGTTGACGGTCCCGGCGACGACCCGGTTCTGCGCCACGGTGAACGAGAAGCTGCCGGCCTCGTCGGCGTACAGACGGATCCCCAGCACGGCGCAGTCGCCGCCGGCGCACGCCGCCGCACCACCGTCGATGGTGTTGCCGATGATGGAGACGTTGGAGTCGGTGAGATCGATCCCCTTCACCGTGGTGCCGGTGCCGCTGTTGATGACGTTGTGGGTGATGTACTCGGGCTGGCCGGGGAGGGAGACGTCGCTGTTGGCGAGGATCCCCCAGCCCTGCGAAGGGCTGCTGCCGCCGTTGATCATGTTGTCGTGGATGTACAGAGCGCTCGACTGGGTCGAGTCGATGGCGACCGAGCCCAGCGAGCCGCCGCCGCCGTTGATCAGGTCGTTCACCACCAGCGGCGTCCCCTGGAGGATGAGACGCATGCCCACGGTGATGATGCCGGAGACCGCGGGCGCACCTTCGAGGTCGTCGTTGCTGATGGTCGGCGAGGCGCCGCCGGACACGAGGACGGCGCCGATCTTGGAGAAGGTCCCCGCGGAGGTCGGGCTCTGCACGGTGAAGCCGTCGAAGAGGGTGGCGTTGGTGACCGTCTGGCCCGCGATGCCCACGGTGTCGCCGCTCAGGTTGCCGCTGGTGGTCGCCAGGATGGTCTCGTTGACCCGATCGAAGCTCGGGTAGCCGTAGGTCGCGGTGCGCGTCCAGGTGGCGCAGTCGTAGCCGCCCAGCATCGAGATGGGCTGGTCGAGCACGATGTTCGGCTCGGCGAAGGTGCCGTGGCAGACATGGATCTCCTCGCCGACGGCCATCTCGCCGGTGACAAGCTCGATGGCGTGGGTGACGGTGGCCAGCGGAGCGTCCTGGGTGCAGCCGCTGGCGGTGTCGGATCCGGCCGGCGAGACGTAGACGATCCCGCCCGCACAGCCCACGGAGCAGGCGCCGGCGAAGCATCGCGGACTGTCGGCGCCGCAGACGTGGCCGCAGCTTCCGCAGTTGGCGTTGTCGGAGGTGACGTTGGCGTCGCAGGCGCTGGGCCCGGCGTCGCTGCTCGAGTCCAGGCCACCGCTGTCCACCGTCACCGGGGGGCACGCGCTCCCTTCGCAGGTGTCGCCGCCGGAGAGGCCGCTGGTGGACACCAGGCATCCGGCAAGGAGGGTGAGCGCGAAGGTGGATCCGGCGATCACACGCGCCCGCGTGGGAAGACGCGTGGCGGGAGCAGACGCAGGCGGGAGCGGCATCGGGGTCAGGATCGCAGTTTACCTCAGAAGGCCCCCCACGGAATCCGGGTGCTACGCTTTTTCCCAGCGATGGAAGCGGTGCGTATCGACGACGCGGGGGCACCGGCGCGCCTCGCCGTCTGGCTGACCGCGTTCGGCTGGGCGGTCGGTCTGGCCGGGTTTCTCGTCCTGACCGCCACTCCAGGCAAGGTCGAGGCCGCGCCGACCGCGCTGGGATTGCTCGGATGCGCGCTGGCGCTGGCGGCGCCACGGCTCGCCCGGCTCCGTCCGCGCACGCGGGTCGCGCAGCTGCGGGTGGAGCCGGGGACGGTGGGTTTCGGTCGCGCGGTGCTGCGTCCGGGGGATGTGGCGGGCGCCGTCGTGGCGCAGGACGAGCCGCCGGTGCTGGCGCTGGCGGTCGGCACGGCGCCGCCCTTGTTCGTGACCTTCGCCTGCGCCGCCGATCTCGAGGCGGTGCGCCGCGCGCTCGATGTCGGTCCGCGTGGGCGCGGTACGCTCCGCTTCGTCGCAGCTCCCGGTGCGGCGGCGCGGCTGCTCGAGATCCTGCGTCTCTGCGCGGCGGCGATCCTCGTGCTCCTCGCAGGCTCCGACGCGGCGCCGCTGCTCCTGGTGATCGCGCTGTGGCCGCTGGTGCCGGTGCTGCTGCTGGTGGCGCTGCTGCTCGATCGCGCCGCGCCGAGCCTGGAGCTCGGGGAGACCGGGCTGACGGAGCGCACACGACTGCGACGCCGGCTGCTGGCGTACGACGAGGTGGAGAACGTGGACGAGCCGGTGCGACTGCTCGCCGGGCCGCGCCTGCCCGCGGGGCTGCTGGTGGTCGCGGCCGTGCGCGCGCGTGTGGCGGCAGCGCAGCGCCGAGGCTACCGGTAAGGCGGACGTCGCATGCAGGTCCTGCTCGATGATCCCGCGGCGCGACAGCGGCGCATGTGGTGGCTCCGTGGGGCCGGCGCGGCCCTCGTGCTCTGCGTCCCCATGCTCCTGGCGATGTGCGGCCTGGAAGCGGCGTGGCGCTACGCGATGCTCATCGGCTACGAGCTGCTCTTCCTCGCGCCGGTGGCGCTTCGTCTCGGCGCCGCCACCCAGTCGGGGACTCTCGCCCTCGAGCCGGGCAGGGTGGTCATCACCACGGCGCGCGGGCGCACCGTCCTGCGCGGCAAGGATCTCCACGGCGCCACCACCGCCTTCGAGCCGGGGGGCAAGCGACCCGTGCTCACGCTGTCGCTCGGAGCCTTCCGCGCCTATCCGGTGTCGCTCACCTTCGACCGGGTCGACGACCTCGAGAGCGTGCGACGCGCGCTCGGCGTCGGGCAGCTCGGGCGCGGGATGGTGTGGATCGCCGCCGGGCGGCCGAGCGTGGCGCGCTCGATCTTTCGTGGCTTCCTGCTCGGGCTCGGCCTGATCGCGCCGTTCCTCGTCCTCGTCGGCGCGGACGGTGGAGTCGGCGGAGGCGTGCTGCTCTTCCTGGCGGCGATCGTGGGGTTCTTCGGCGATGTCGGTAGCGGCGGGACGATGACCCTGTGGAGCGACCGCCTCGTCGTGGGTACCGGCTACCAGCGAGACGAGCAGCCTTACACGAACGTGACCGGCATCGACGACGTCGGCGACGTGCTCTGGATCCGCACGCGTGGTCCCGGCGGCGGTCGCGTCGTCATTCCCGCGAACGCCCTCTTCGCCCCCTTCTCGTCGCGCGAGCGCGCGCTCCTGGTGGCGCAGCTGCGGGCGGCCGTGGCGCGTAGCCGGGCGGCGCCGCCGTTGCGGCTGGACGTCGGCGAGTCGCTCGCCAGCCTGCGGCGCTTCACGGTGCAAGGGGAGCGCCCAGCCGGCTGGCTGTCGCGCCTCGACGCCTTCGCCGCGGTCACCGAGGCCAACCGCGCGGGGGCTGGCTACCGCGACGCGTCTCTCGACGTCGAAGCCTTGTGGACCGTCCTCGAGGATCCCGATGCCGACCTGGAGCTGCGCTGCGCCGCTGCGCGCGTGCTTCACCGCCGCGTCCACGCGCGTGCCCCCGACGAGGAGAAGGTGCGGCTCCGCATCGCCACCGCGGTGGAGTCCGCCGCCGACGAGGGAGCGCGCATGCGCCTCCGCTTGATGACCGAAGATCAGCCAGCGGAGGACGAGCTCGAAGACGTCTTCGAGCCAGTCCCTGCTGTCGTCAGACGCTCACCGTGAGGCTCCGCTGATCAGGAGCTGGTGTTCGCGGTGCGCGCCTGCGCCTGCATGTCCTCGATGCGGGCGAGGAGCAGCTCGCGCTGCAGCTTGAGCACGCGCGGCACCTTGGGGCCGTACTGCTCGAACTGCTCGCCCATCGAGTCGAGCTCGGTCTTCCACTCGTCGAGATCGATGTGCGTCGCCTCGTCGACCTGCTCGGCCGGAACGTCGAGCCCCGACAGATCGAGATCGCCCGCCTTGGGGACCCAGCCGAACGGCGTCTCCTGCCCGCCGACCCGCAGGCGCGCGCGGTCCACGATCCACTTGAGGACGCGCATGTTCTCGCCGAAGCCCGGCCAGAGGAACGAGCCGTCCTTGCCCTTCCTGAACCAGTTGACCATGAAGATCTTCGGCGGGTAGGCGATCTGCGACTGCATGTTGAGCCAGTGCTGGAAGTAGTCGCCCATGTTGTAGCCGCAGAACGGCAGCATCGAGAACGGGTCGCGACGCACGACGCCGACCTTGCCGGTGGCCGCAGCGGTCGTCTCCGAGCCCATGGTGGCGCCGTAGAACACGCCGTTGACCCAGTTGAAGGCCTGCATGACCAGCGGAACGGTGGTGGCTCGGCGGCCGCCGAAGACGATGGCGCTGATCGGCACGCCGTCGGGATCGTCGGCGAACTTGGAGAGCG
>JAMFST010000175.1 GCA_026225435.1 Labilithrix luteola | reverse complement strand
GACTTCAGGTAGCGACCGTTGCTGGCGATGATCGCCGGTGCCACCGCGGGGAAGAAGGCGAAGAAGTTGAGCGCGTTGATGGGGAAACGCACCTTGGTGGTGCGCATCACGTCCCGCGGCGTCTGCATGTAGCGGTGGTGACTGAGGTTGTGCCCCGGCACGTAGTCCGAGATGGCAAACCCGTACGACAGCGAGAGCAGGACCTGCAGGACGCGGTTCGCCCAGCGCTCCTTGAACACCGGGCAGTGCACCACATTGTGGGTGATGACCGCACAGAACCAGCTCATCGGCGCGAGCACGAGCAGCCCGCACACCAGGACCGCCAGCCGCGCGCTCGCGGTTCGCGGCGCGGCGAACCAGAACCCGAAGAAGATCGCGAAATAGGTCGCGACGAACGCCAGGGTGCGGCGATCGGCAGCAAAGCGGAGGTGGGGCAGTTTGGACGACATCCCGAAAAACCCACCTACTCGAAATGCGGCAAGGGGTCAGGCGGTTTGGATGCTCCCACATCGCCTGCGGTCGCCGGAGCGGGCCAGATCCGCGTTATGCTGGGGAAAGGCGGTGCAGCGCATGGCGTCGAGTGACGGCGGCGAGGGCGAGGGCGGGATCGAGGCAGGCGACGAGGATCGCGTCTCGATCACGGACGCGGGCGGCACGGTCGCGCGGTTCGAGATGAGCTACAGCCCGCAACCGCTGGCGCGGCATCGCTTCGGCGCGCCGCTCTCCGCCTTGATCCCCGGCTTCGTCTACCTCGGCGCGGCGCTCTCCTTCGCCATCGTCGTCGCCATTGGCTACAGCTCTCCGTACGGCTCGACGCTGAGCTCGTTCACCGCGGGGGGCGATCGCGGGCGCCCCTTCCCCATCTCGGTGCTGGCGATCTTCCTCGCCCTCAGCGCCGTCGGCACCGTGGCGCGCGGGCTGCTCCGCGGGATCGTCGTCGACGAGACGGGGCTCGAGGTGCGCGCGCTCATCCTCCTCGGCATCCCGCGCCTGCGCCGGTACGCCTGGGCGCAGATCCATCGCATCGTGGTCGACGATCGTCGCGTGATGATCGAGCTGTGGCACGGCGGCAGCGAGCTGCTCCCGGCGGTGCGCGACGCGTCGCTGCTGGCCAACACGCTCGCCAGCATCGCCTCACGCCGGCACATCACGGTGACGCACCTCGCGCCGCATCGCTGAGAGGCCGACGACTCGTGGTTCATTTTCGCGGTATCCGAGCCGTCACGTCGTTCAGGACGCATAGCGGAGCGTTCGCGTGGAGTAGGTCCCGGAGCCGGCTTCGAGCAGGTGGGCGTCACGCGGCACGATGCAGAGCAGCAGGCCAAACCAGCAGGTGGTCGAGTAACGTGCGCCGCGAGACATGAGGACGCCCGGCAAACCCTGCACGCACGCGAATTGGTCCTGCCACTTTGACGAACGCACATCGCTCTTCGCGATCGCGCTGGCCGCGCTGACCGCCTGCCACGACGGAGCCTCGCCCGCCGCTCCTCCGGGAGACAGCGAGCCCGGTGACGCCGGCGCGCTGACGATCTCCCCGGCGCCCGCCTCGGAGATCGACGCCGCCGTCGTGCACCTGCCGTTCGCCGCGGAGAAGGTCTCGCTCGAGGGGAAGGCGATGGGCACGCACCTCGCGTTCACCGCCTTCACCACCCCGACCCTCGACGCAGCTGCCGTGCGCGCCGCGATGGAAGCGGCCATCGTCGAGATCAAGCGGGTCGAGTCGCTCATGACCACCTGGCGCCCCGACAGCGAGATCTCCCAGATCAACAGCGCCGCCGGCGATCACCCGGTGGCCATCGGCGAGGAGACGTACGCCGTCGTGAAGGAGGGGGTGCACACGAGCGAGATCTCGCAGGGCACCTTCGACATCACCTTCGAGGG
>JAMFST010001469.1 GCA_026225435.1 Labilithrix luteola | reverse complement strand
GAGCTGGTCAGGCCGTTCAGCCAGGGCAGGTCGACGAAGGTCAGGATGCCGAACAGGGCCATCGTCACGGCAGCCCCTATCATCATCGCCGGTTGCCGCATCAACTCCTCTGGGCGGGCCGCAGCCGAGTCCGGCGTCAGCGCCGACCTGCTGGTGACCCGCCCCGAGCGCACCGGTCTCACCTTCGTTCGCCGGGATTCCCGCGGGGAGCCGAGCTTCCTCTTCTACCGCCGCAGGAGCGCCGACGTCTCGGTGCAGGCCAGCGATCTGCCGCCGTCGCTCGGCGGAGCGAGCTGGCTCCTCGTCGGCTCCAACGGCTTCACCACGCCGCGGCTGCGCAACACCACCCGCGCGCTCATGCGCCAGGCGCGCCGCGAAGGGGCGAGCGTCGCCGTCGACCTCAACGTCCGGCGCCACCTCTGGTCAGACGAGCGCACCATGCGGCTGCGCGTGGCCGAGCTCGCGCGCCACGCCGATCTGCTCAAGGCGTCCGACGCCGATCTCGACGCGGTCACCCACGAACCGGCCTACTGGCTGCGCACCCACGCGGAGAAGGCCACCTGGCTCATCACCCGCGGGCACGGGCCGGCCAGCGCCGTGGGGCCGCACGGTGAGGTCGAGCTCGAGCCGGCGCCGACCGAGGTGGTCGACGCGACCGGGGCAGGGGACGCCTTCCTCGCCGGCGTTCTCGCCGTCCTGGTGGCGACGAAGGCGCGCCCGGGGAGCGGTCCGTGGCAAGATGCCGCCGTGTTTCGTCAGGCTCTCTCGTTTGGACACGCCATGGGGCAGAAGGCGGTGAGCGCCGTCGGCGCCGTCGCCGGTCTCGTGGATCTCGACCATCTCCGCGCCGAGCTCGCGCACCTCGCGGCCCACGCGACCGCCGGGGGGGCGTCGTGAGCGATCCGCGCGTGCGCTGCGTCGCCGTCCGCTCCCCCCGCGGCGCCAAGACCAGCGAGATCGACTGGGGCGACGGCCACAAGGGGGTCTACCCGCACGAGATCCTCCGCGGCTACTGCCCGTGCGCCGGCTGCCAGGGGCACTCGGGGACGATCCGCTTCCTCCCGCCGTCGGACGCGCAGACGGAGATCGAGGACATCGAGCCGGTGGGGAACTACGCCTTGCGCCTGCAGTGGTTCGACGGCCACGGCAGCGGCCTGTATTCGTACAAGTACCTCCGCGCGCTCTGCCAGTGCGACCAGTGCAAGCCGGGCGCCGCCGCCGACGACCGGAG
Organism: Labilithrix luteola; assembly: GCA_026225435.1. Classification (GTDB taxonomy): domain Bacteria; phylum Myxococcota_A; class Polyangia; order Polyangiales; family Polyangiaceae; genus JAMFST01. The sequence continues at coordinate 4,588 of JAMFST010001469.1, read as the reverse complement.
CGAGCTGCCGCGCGCGTGACCGCGGGCGAGACTGCAAGCGCGCCTCCGCCTGCTGCTCCGGCGGGGACTCGCGGAGCCGACGAGCGACGGCAGCTGGTCAAGCGCGCCGGGATCGTCGGCCTGGGCACGCTCGCCTCGCGCGTGCTCGGTCTGGCGCGCGACGTGGTGCTGGCGGCGCTCTTTCGCCGCGACGAGACCGACGCCTTCTTCGTCGCCTTCACCATCCCCAACGCGCTTCGCCAGCTGCTCGGCGAGGGGGCGGTGGCCAGCGCCGTCGTCCCCATCCTCACGGGCACCCTCGAGACCGACGGTGACGAGGCGGCACAGCGCTTCTTCGCCCGGGCGCGCGGCGCATCGCTGGTCGCGTTGACTGTCGTGACGGTGCTGGGGATGCTCTTCGCCCGGCCGCTCACCGATCTCTTCGCCGACGGTTACCGCGCGCGCCCCGAGGAGTTCGAGCGCACGGTGGCGATGACCCGCTGGGTCTTCCCGTACATCTTCTTCATGGGCACCGCCGCCCTGGGAGCCGCCGCGCTCAACGCGAAGCGCGCCTTCGGCGTCGCCGCCTTCGCCCCCGGCCTCCTCAACGTCGCCTGGCTCGCCGCGGCCATCGCGCTCCCGGGGATCCTCGAGCGCAACGGCATCGACCGCGCCCAGGCGCTCACCATCGGCGTGCTCGCCGGCGGCGTCTTGCAAGTCGTGGCGCAGTGGCCGGCGCTCCGGCGCATCGGCTACCTCACCCGCCCGCGCCTCGATTTCTCCGACCCCAAGGTGCGCGAGATGGGGCGGCGCATCGCTCCGATGGCCTTCGGGATCGGCGTCTACTACGTCGACCTCACGCTCTCGCGCCGTTTCCTCTCCGAGCTCGGGCCGGGGGCGCAGAGCTACTTCACCTGGGCGATGCGCCTGTGCGACTTCCCGCAGGGGATCTTCGTCATGGCGCTCTCCACCGCGGCGTTGCCCTCGCTCTCCGCGCTGGCGGCGCGCGGCGAGCGCGGCGAGCTGGCCCAGACCTTCACCCACGGCCTCAAGCTCGCGCTCTTCGTCGCGCTCCCGGCAAGCACGCTGCTGGCGGCGTGCGCGCATCCGATCGTGGTCGCGCTCTTCCAGCGCGGCCAGTTCGGCGCGGTGGCCGCCGACGAGACGGCGCATGCGCTCCTGTGGCAGGGGGCGGCGGTGTGGACCGTCGCCGTCGTGCGCCAGACGGTGCCGGTCTTCTACGCCCTGGGCGACTCCAAGACGCCCGTGTGGATCAGCGCCATCGACCTCCTCGCCTTCATCGCCCTCGCCGTCACCTTGCGCGGCCCCCTCGGGCACGTCGGCATCAGCATCGCTGTCGCTGGATCGAGCGCGGTGCAGATGGCGCTCCTCGTGGTCGTCCTGCGCCTCCGGCTCCCCGAGCTGGGCGGTGCCGTGTCGCGCGATCTCCTCGTCTCCGCGGCGCGCACCACCTTCGCGTCGGTCGTCGCCGCGGCCTTCGCTGCCGGCTCGGCGATCCTCGTCGCCCGCGTCGCCGGAGACGGCGCGATCGGCCGTCTTCTCCCGGCGGCAGCGGCCGGAATCGCCTTTCTCGCCACCTTCGTCCTCGCCGCGCACATGGTCGGATCCACCGAGCTGCGCGAGCTGGGTCAGGGCCTGGCGCGACGGCTTCGCAGGCGGCTCGGCTAGGAACGTGGTACGGCGGCCTCCTGATGAAGGCCGAAGACCTGCGCATCACCGAGGCCGAATTCGCCGCCGGTGCGATCAACGTGAAGGGGCTGCCCGCGCCCATGCTGGCCGAGCTGGCCTTCGCCGGCCGCTCCAACGCGGGCAAATCCAGCGTGATGAACACCCTGGTGCAGCGAAAGAGCCTGGTGCGCACCAGCTCGACCCCTGGTTGCACCCGCCAGCTCAACGTCTTCAAGGTCGGGCTCAAGAGCGGTCACTCGCTCGGCCTGGTCGATCTTCCGGGCTACGGCTTCGCCAAGCTCTCCAAGAAGGAGAAGTCGACCTGGGGGGAGATGATCGAGTCGTACGTCCAGACGCGCGTCACCCTGCGCGCGGTCGTCCTCATCGTCGATGTGCGCCGCGGCCTCGAGGAGGACGACTGCGAGCTCCTCGAGTTCGTCCTCGCCCCGCGCCCGGCCGAGGCGATCGCCCCGCTGCGCGCCTTCGTCGTCGCCACTAAGCTCGACAAGCTCCCGCTCAACCAGCAGAAGCCGAAGCTCGCTGCGCTGAAGATGCAGATGAAGAAGGCCGGCATCGGCGGCTCGCCCATCGGCTTCAGCGCCGTCACCGGCGAGGGGCGCGACCTCCTCTGGGGCAAGCTCCTCACCGCCGTCGACGGCCAGGAGGACGCGGCGCCGGTCCAGATGCTCGCCCAGTCTCCTGCTCCTGCCCCTGTCGAAGCCGCGGCACCCGAACCTGCTTGAACGTCGCCGAAGCTTCGGTTAGGTTCCGAGCCTCGCTGGGGCGCATAACTCAGCGGTAGAGTGCGTCCTTCACACGGACGAAGTCGTAGGTTCGATCCCTACTGCGCCCACTGAAGCTCCAAACCCGCTGGCGCCTGCTCTGACTAACGGTCATGAGCCGCCCGGGCTAGGATGCTCGTCATGAGCACCAGTACGAGCCCCCGCACAAACACGGCGTCCATCCAGCACCCGGATCGCTTCTTCATCGGCGGGCAGTGGGCTGCCCCCTCGACCTCGTCGACCATCGACGTCCTCAACTGCGCCACCGAGGAGCTGTTCCTCCGCGTCGCCGAGGCGCAGGAAGCCGACATGAACAAGGCCGTCGCCGCCGCCCGCAAGGCCTTCGACGAGGGGCCGTGGCCGCGCATGAGCCATGCCGAGCGCGGCGTCTACCTGAAGAAGATCGCCGACGAGCTGGCCAAGCGCGTCGACGACAACGCCACCGTCTGGACCAGCGAGTCCGGTGTGGTCGCGCGCATCGCCAAGGGCGGTTCGGCCGCGACGGCCGGGGTGTACGGCTATTACGCCGGGCTCGCCGAGACCTACAAATTCGAGGAGGAGCGCACGCCCAGCCCGGGCAGCGGCAAGTTCGGCATGATCGTGCGCGAGCCGGTCGGCGTCGTCGCGGCCATCATCCCCTGGAACGCGCCGGCCTCCCTCGCCGCGTACAAATGTGCGCCGGCGTTGCTGGCGGGCTGCACCATCATCCTCAAGGCGTCGCCCGAGGCGCCAGGCGCGGCGTACATCCTCGCCGAGGCAGCCGAGGCGGCCGGTCTGCCGCCGGGCGTGCTCAACGTGCTCACCGCCGACCGCGCGGCCTCCGAGCTGCTCGTGCGCAACCCGGGCGTCGACAAGGTGAGCTTCACCGGCTCGACCGCCGCGGGCATGAAGATCGCCAGCATCTGCGGCTCGCGCATCGCCCGCTGCACGCTGGAGCTGGGCGGCAAGTCGGCCGGCGTCGTCCTCGACGACTACGACCTCGCCCGCGCCGCCAAGACCATCTCCGCGATGGCCGCCTTCCTCACCGGGCAGGTCTGTTCCTCGCTCACCCGCATCGTCGTCACCGAGAAGCGTCACGACGCGCTCCTCGACGCGCTCGCCTCGAATTTCGGCGCGCTCCGCGTCGGCGATCCGAACGATCCGGAGACGAAGATGGGGCCGCTCGCCATGAGCCGCCAGCGCGATCGCGTCGAGGGCTACATCGCCAAGGGGAAGGAGGCGGGGTTCACGCTCGCCACCGGCGGCGGCCGCCCGAAGGACCTCGCCAAGGGCTTCTTCGTCGAGCCGACCGTGTTCGGCAACGTCAGCAACGACTCGGTCATCGCTCGCGAGGAGATCTTCGGACCGGTCCTCAGCGTCATCCCGGCCAAGGACGAGGCGGACGCGATCCGCATCGCCAACGACACCAACTTCGGCCTCAACGCGTCGGTCTTCACCAACGACGCCGAGAAATTCTACAAGACGGCGCGCCAGATCCGCTCGGGCACCGTTGGACACAACGCCTTCCGTAGTGATTTCAACATCGCCTTCGGCGGGTTCAAGCAGTCGGGCATCGGGCGCGAGGGGGGCACCGAGGGGCTGCTCCCGTTCCTCGAGACCAAGACGCTGCTGATGGACGAGCTCCCGGCCCACATGACCTCGAACAAGGGCTGACTCGATTCGCTCCAACGCGCGTCGCGTTAGACGCGAGGGTACAAACCAAACGTTCCAACGACGCGCCTCTCCGTTCAAGACGGGGTGGTGCGTCGGCGGTTTAAAGTCCCCCGTCGAACATACGCATACGAACGGAGAGGTCATTCATGAGCGCCACCACCAGCAGCAGCGCCTCCACCAGCAACAGCGCGAACATCCAGCACCCGGATCGTTTCTTCATCGACGGTCAGTGGGCACAGCCCTCGACCGGCAAGACGATCAACGTGCTCAACAGCGGCACGGAGGAGGTCTTCCTCAAGGTCGCCGAGGCGCAGGAAGCCGACGTGAACAAGGCCGTCGCCGCCGCTCGCAACGCCTTCGACAAGGGGACCTGGTCGCGTCTGAGCCACAAGGAGCGCGCCGTCTACCTGCGCAAGATCGCCGCCGAGCTGAACAAGCGCAGCGCCGACAACGCCAACGTCTGGACCAGCGAGTCCGGCGTCGTT
>JAMFST010001468.1 GCA_026225435.1 Labilithrix luteola | reverse complement strand
TTCTGGCAGAGATGCAGGAGCAGGTCGAGCGGCCCTTCGAACGCGTTCGAGGGGAGCGCGACGTTGTAGGTCGCGCCGTTGGTCTCGAGCGCTACCGGATCACCTGCGGCCCTGGCTGCGGCCGCCGCCGAGGCGTCGTCCTTGCGCTGCTGGGTGCTCTTCTTCGCCATCTTCGCCACGATTGGCGCGGAGGTAGCGTGCCTCGCGCGGCCTGACAATGGACAGCGGACCCTCGGGCCGCGCAGGGGCAGCGTCGTGCATCGCACGACGTTCGCCGCAGGCGACGCCGGGGAGGCTCGAAACCCAACGGGTTTTGAGGGGAGCGGCCCAGCTCCCGCGTGACCGTTCTAAAATCTGCGAGCGCGAAGCGCGCGCTGATTTAGCGAACGACGATCGGAGACCCCGCATCGCTTGACGGCGTGGGCGATGACGTTCCGGCGTCCACATCGGCACCCGCGTCGCCGCCGCACAGCTGGGCGTAGGACAGCCCCGACTGCTTCTGCACGTCGAGCGCGATGGCGATGGCGGCCGCGAACCAGGCGTCCGATCCGCTCGAGCCGATGGAATCGGCCAGCGAATAGGCGAGCGAGGCGCCGCCGGCGAACTGCACGAAGGAGCTCCCCGTGGAGTCGGCCATGGTGACCAGCGAGGGCTGGAAGCTCACGCTCGCCGACGCTCCGGCGGACGCGTCGGCGCTGCTCGAGCCGGTGCCGGTCGCGGTGACGGTGCTGGTGCCGCCGTCCTGTGCCAGGCCCACCGTGCCGCTCGCCGACGCGCTGGCATCGGCTTGCGCATGGGCGTGCGCGGCGATCTGGGCGGTGACCGCGTCCCACGGGAGGCCGGGGAGGGCGGCCGACAGGAGCAGCGTGGGGAGCGAGACGTCGATGTCGAGGTTCAAGCAGACGTTCGCGTTGGCCGACGAGCCGCACAGGCTCTGCGTCGGATCGCAGAAGGCGGTCGCCTCGGCGTCGTAGGAGAAGAACGAGGCGGCCTGCGCACTGGCCGTCGCCTGCGCCGCGAAGGTCGACGACCAGGCGGAGCTGAGGCTGGCGTCGGCGCTCGCGCCGAAGGCGAAGCCCAGGTAACCCTGCCCCTTGGCGCTGGCGCCGAGGCTCGCGCCGGGATCGGTGCTGCCGCTGGCGAGCACGTTGTCGTCGAGGCTCGTGCTGGTGCGGACGAAGGAGGCGGCCTGCAGGTTGGCGAGGTCGAACACGACGTCGACGCTCACCTCGGTCTCGTCGAAGGGGATGGTCACGTCGTTGCGTACACCGGCGAAGAAGAAGGGGTGCGACTTGCCCTGGATCTGCCCGAGCACGTCGCACAGCTGCGTCGGTGGATCGGCGGCGACGGGTTTGGCGCACGCGGGGGCGCTGTTCACGTCGTTCCCGACGGCGCCGCTCACCGTGTTCAACGCGCCGGAGTAGGCCGATTGCGCGGCGGCGGCGGGCGTGAGCGAAGGGGCGGTGTCGCTGCTCGGGGTGCTGGCGTTGCCGAAGGGGTTCGCGTCGTTCGTGGGGTTGCTGGCCGTGGTGGTGTCGGTCACGTGCGCGTCGGGAGCTCCGCTGCAGGCGCCGAGGAAGCCGAGGCCGATGAGGAGCACGGGCGTCACGAGCAAGGCGTCGGCGTTTCGCATGCGCTGACACACTGCAGTGTCGATGCCGCAGCCGTGGCGGCCGAAAGATCCGCGAAAGCCAGCGAAGCGAGAAGCGCGCGAGGACGCCGCGCCGGCGCACCCCCTGGATCGAGCCGCTGGGAAGCGGCGGTGCCGCCTTCCGCCGGTTCCAGCGTCAGTCGAACAGCGGCAGGCCGAACAGGCTCGCCAGCGCGTGCACCAGGAAGCGGTACGGGCGGCCGAAGATCACGTCCGACACCTGCGGCAGGAGGAAGAAGACCAGCATGACGATCCCGAAGCCGTAGCGACCGAAGCGCGCCACCACGCCGTCGAACATCGGCGGCAAGAGGCGATGGCCGTCGAGCGGCGGGATGGGGATCATGTTGAAGAGCGCGAGGCCGACGTTGAGGACGCCGAGCTTGAAGAGGAAGGTGAAGGCGCCGCTGATCCAGCCGGAGGCGGCCCCCGACGCGCTGGCGTCGAGCATCCCGGTACGCATCATCAGGGCGAGGCCGGCGAACGCGAGCGTGGCGAGGAGCACGTTGGAGACGGGCCCGGCCACCGAGACGAGGGCCGCGCCGAAGCGGCGATTCACCCCCGGGCGCATCTGATCGGCGCGGAACGGCGTGGGCTTCGCCCAGCCGATGAAGGCGCCGCCGGCCATGATCGTGCTGGCGATCGGCAGGATGAGGGTGCCCATGACGTCGATGTGGACCAGCGGATTGAGCGTCAATCGCCCGGCGTTGCGCGCCGTCGGGTCGCCGAGGCGCCAGGCGGCCAGGGCGTGCGCCGCCTCGTGCACCGACAGTGACAGGATCATGGTGACGAGCGTGAGGACCAGCTTCCTCACCAGGTCGACCATGTCGACTCCTTGACCAAGCTCACCCATGATCGTGTTCCTCCCACGGTAGCACGCAGGGTAGGATGCACCCTGTCGTGAACGCCGCGTCAGCCGCCAAAGTCTGCATGACCTGCGGCGCCGGCTACCCCGCCGAGGCGCTCTTCTGTCCAAAAGATGGAACGCCGCTGGCGAGCGCCAGGGGCAACGCGGCGCGCGAGAGCAACCCCGGCGGCGACGACGCGTACCTCGGCCGCGAGGTGCTCGGGCACATCGAGCTGCAACAGCTCGCCGGTGTAGGCGCCATGGGCAAGGTGTACCGCGCGCACCAGCGCGGCATCGACCGCGACGTGGCGGTGAAGATCCTGCACCGCGAGCTCTCCGCCAACCAGCAGCTCGTGGCGCGCTTCCACCGCGAGGCCAAGGTCGCCTCGCGCCTGTCGCACCCCAACGTGGTCCAGGTGCACCTCGCCGGGCAGCTCCCCGACGGCGCGCTGTACATCGTGATGGAGTACCTCCACGGCCTGTCGCTCCAGAGCGCGCTGGCCGCGGCCGGGGGCGCGATGGACCTGGTGCGCGCGCTGCGCATCACCTTGCAGATCTGCGACGCCGTCGGCGAAGCGCACGCGCAAGGGGTGGTGCACCGCGATCTCAAGCCCGAGAACGTGATGCTGGTGAAGCGGGGCGAGGACCCCGACACCGTGAAGGTGCTCGACTTCGGCATCGCCCGCCTGAACTGGGGAGAGCAGTCGATGGCCACCGCCGCGGGGCTCATCTTCGGCACCGCGCGGTACATCTCTCCGGAAGGCGCGCAGGGGGAGGCGGTCGGTCCGGCGGGCGACGTCTACGCCATCGCCACGCTGCTGTACCAGATGCTCTCCGGGCGCACGCCGTTCGACAGCGAGCAGGCCGTCGCGCTGCTGGTGCAGCAGATCCACGATCCCCCGCCGCCGCTGTCGTCGTGGCCGCGCTCGGCCTACGTGCCGGACCTGGTGGCCCGCGCGGTGATGGCCAACCTGGCGAAGGAGCCGACGGCCCGCGAGCCGGACGCGCGCGCCTTCGGGCGGACCTTGCTGGAGGCGGCGACCCGCAGCGGGATCGTCGAAGGGGAGCTGATCGCGCGCTCGTCGCTGCTGACCGCGCGGCCGCAGGGGGCGATGCAGCTCGCCTCGCTGCAGCGCACGTCCGCGCTCGGCCCGGGCGGTCTTGGTCACAGCGCGCCTCCGCCGGCGCCGCTGTTCCCCGATCACCGGCGCTCGCTCCCCGAGCCAGGCGTGACGCAGAAGTGGACCCCGTCGGCGACGGTGACGCCGGCGGACATGCAGCGCGGCGCGCGCACCGTCTCCGGCTTTCCGGACACGCACTCGCACGCGCCGGCCCCCTCGGTGGTCGCGCCGACCGCCTCCAGCGCGCCGGCGACCGAGCAGGCGCCGCACACCCCCTTCGCGCCGACGGTGCCGCACCCGTCGATGCATGATCTCGGCGCCGGGACGTCGACCCCGCCGCCGGTGGTGCAGCCGCGCACGAGCAGCCGGACCGAGATCGCCGATCCCGCGGATCTGGCCGCCTCGCACGGGTTCGAGCCGCTGCGGGACGAGGCGTCGGCGCCGTTCCCCTCGTATCCGCCCCCTTCTGGTGAGCGCGAGGACGATGACGAGGAGGCGCTGAGCGAGTGGCCGCGGCGAGCGAACACGCGCACCGCCGCGCTGGTGTTCCTCTGCTTCGTCGTCGGCGTGGTCATCGCCGCGGGGGTCGCCTTCCGCCTGAAGCTGATCGGCCCGGAGTCGAAGGCGAGCACCCTCGACGCGCAGCTCGCCCACGCGCGCCAGGCGCTCGACGCCCGCCGCTGGGACGCGCCCCCGGGCGACAACGTGCGCGACCTGACGAACGAGGGGCTCGCCCGCTGGCCGGGCGATCCGCGCCTGGTGGAGCTGCGCGCCCACGCCGCCGACGAGCTCGATCTCGACGCCGTCCGTCACGAGCTGTCCGGCGACATGCCCGAGGCGCTGCACCTCGCCCAGCTGGCGCGCGAGCTCGATCCGGCGGACAGCACCGCGCAGCATCTGGTCGACAAGTACCAGGCGTCGTCGGCGCTCGACGCCGGGATCTCCGCCCTCGTCACCCCGGGCGGCACGGCCACGCCGGCGGGGACCGGCAAGACGAACAACGGCAAGGTGACCCTCGAGGTGTCCCCGCCGCGCGCGCACCTGGGGCAGCCGGTGCAGCTGACGGCGCACGTCAATCGCGGCGGCGCGGCGGTCGACCCGCACTTCGACGTGATCCTGCACGGCAAGGCCACCCGCCTGCCCGCCAACCCGGACACGCCGGCCACCTTCAGCAGCGCCTACACCTTCCCCGAGAAGGGGCACTACGAGGTGGTCTTCTCGGCGAGAATCGACGGAGTGCCGGTGAAGGTCGCGCGCGCGGTCACCGCCAGCGACGACGCCACCCCCGCCGAGGGACCGTCTGCTGGTGGGGGCGGCGCCGCCGGTGGTAGTGGTGGCGCGAGCGCAAGCGACGCGGGCGCATCCCCGACGGCAGCACCCAGCGGAAGCGTGAAATGGTTATGAGGGGCAGTCGGAAGGAGAGCCGGACGCGGGCGCGGCCTAGCGTGGCGGCGCTGGCGCTGGGGGCCGCGGTCGCCCTGGCGTCCACGTCCAGCCGCGCGGACGAGTCGCAGCCCATCGGCGCGTCGCTGCACGTCGGGTCGGGGACCTCCACCAGCGACGAGCCGGTGATGCGTCGCCAGACGGTCGCCGAGCTCGAAGGCGGCATCATCGCGCTGCCCTCGGCGCCGATCTCCAAGGCCAACCCGTCGGCCAACTCCGCCTTCTTCGGCTCCGGCACGAAGCTGTTCGGCAAGGGGGACGCGACCATCCTCGCCGGTCTGCACTTCCTCTACCGCTGGGCGCCGCAGTGGGCCTTCGGCGCCGGCTTCCTCTTCGGTCCCAGCCCCACGGCGGAGACCATCCCCTCGGCGCCGGGCGCCTCGCGCAGCCACTCGCGCAACTACCTGACCGTGAGCGCGCAGGGGCGCTTCATCCCGCTCCGTTCGCGCTACTTCGAGGGCTGGGTGGGGCTGGCCCTCGGCGGTGTCGTCATCGCCGATCACTACGAGACCGACACGCCGGACATCTACCAGCAGTACCCGTCGGTCGTCGGCTCGCGCGAGTCGAACGTGCGCACCGAGGGGTTCGCCATCGGCGCGCAGGCTGGCGTCAGCTGGCTGGTCGCGCGCAGCTGGGTCATCGGCTTCGCCGGGCGCGTGGACCGCTGGTTCCTGCCGAGCTCTCCGCAGTGCGACGTCATCTACGACTGCGCGACCATCACCGGCTCGGTGACCGCGTTCGAGCTGGGGCTGACGGTCGGTTACCGCATCCCGCTGTAGACCGCGCTGTCGGCCACCTAGAAGGGCAGGCCCGCGAGCGACCAGCGGGCCAGCAGCTCGCCGAGGCGGCCGAGGACCAGCGCCAGCACGCCGAGCAGGGCGAGCGCGCGCACCGGCGCGAGGATCTGCTGGAACTGCCCCGGAGAGGCGGCGCGGGCGATGAGCGCGCCCCCCACCTCCACCATCACCGCCGCCACCAGGAGCGGCGCGGCCAGGGCGACGGCCATCTGCAGACCGGCGGCGAGCTGGTGGGCGATCGCCCCGACCATCGCCAGCGGCGCGAAGGTGGCCAGCCCGGCGGCGCCGTCCTGATCGAGCGCCGCCAGCGCCATCACGACGCGCGCCCCCCCGCCGCCAGCGAGG
>JAMFST010001467.1 GCA_026225435.1 Labilithrix luteola | reverse complement strand
TGCGTCTGCATCAGCGTGCTCACGTTCGTTCAGGTCTCCAGGCGGTCGTCGAGACCGAGATCGAGCGCGTCTTCTTCCGCGCGGGCGAGGCGGGCGCGATCGAGCTCGACGCGCACGCGGGTCCACAGGAACGCCGCGGTGAGCAGCGTGAAGGCGGCGAAGGCGAGGCCGAGCGCGAGGTACATGTCCGGATGCCCGAGCCCGCCCCCCTTGCCGGTGATCACCGCCGGGTGCTGCCCGCTCCACTTCTGCACGCTGAAGTGGATGATGGGCAGGTTGAAGGCGCCGATGACCCCGAGCGCGGCGGCGAACTTGCGCTCGCCTTCGCCGTCGCCGGCGAAGCTGCGCAGCACCAGGTAGGCGACGTACACCAGCACGCTGAGGAGGGCCGTCGTCAGGCGAGGATCCCAGGTCCAGTAGTAGCCCCACGCCTTGGCCGCCCAGAGCGGCCCGGTGGTGAGCACGATGGCGCCGAAGCAGACCGCGGCCTCCGCGCCGGCGCGCCCGAGCGCATCGGCCCAGTCACGCGGGACGACCAGGTAAGCGGCCGAGCCGACGAAGCAGGCGGCCGCACCCAGGTACATGCTGTAGGCCGCGGGGACGTGGAAGTAGAAGATCTTCTGGACGATGCCCATCGTCGCCTCGATGGGCGCGCGGAAGAAGGTCACCTGGAGCGTCCAGGCGAAGAGCCCGCCGGTGACCAGGACCAGGAGGTAGAACGACAGATCGGCGAGCGAGCTGCGGCTCCGACGCGGGGTGTCCATCGGCTCGGCACGCTAGTCGGACGGCTCCGACGCGACAAGCGAAGGTCGCCGAGCACCGCTGCGTCGCGTCAGGCAACGTTGGGGCCGAGGCGAAGCGTTTCGCGACACCCTCGGCCACGGCACCAAAGCCAACAATCGCCAATTGGCTATTTCGCTATTTGAGTGACGCGGGACGACGCAACAGCGCATCGCGTTATGGCGCGGCACGACGACACATTCTGGCTTTATTCCTGCGGAATTTCCCGTGCAGATAGTGTCCTGCGCCCTTGCGCCCCTAATGGACGGTAGGTAAGACGGCAGCACACCGATTTACCGGGGAGCTCACAAGCGCATGAAGACCAAAGCCGCAGTTGTTTACGAGACTGGCAAGCCGATCGAGATCGTCGAGCTCGAGCTTCAGGGACCGAAAGAGGGCGAGGTCCTCATTCAGTACACCCACGCCGGGCTCTGTCACTCGGACGTGCACATCTCCCACGGCGACCTCGAGGCGCGTCTGCCGATGGTCCTCGGGCACGAGGGCGCGGGCATCATCCGCGAGGTCGGCCCGGGCGTGACCCGCGTCAAGCAGGGCGACCACGTCGTCTGCTCCTTCATCCCCAACTGCGGCATCTGTCGCTGGTGCGCCACCGGTCAGCAGGCGATCTGCGACATGGGCGCGAGCATCCTCGAGGGCTTCCTCCCCGGCGGCCGCTTCCCCTTCACCGGCCCCGGCAAGGAGAAGAACTACGGCGCGATGTGCATGCTCGGCACCTTCAGCCAGTACTCGACCATCCACCAGAACTCGGTGGTCAAGGTCGCGGACGACATGCCGCTCGACAAGGCCGTCCTCGTCGGCTGCGGCGTCCCCACGGGCTGGGGCTCCTCGGTCAACGCTGCCGGCGTCAAGCCGGGTGAGACGGTCATCGTCTTCGGCATCGGCGGCATCGGCATCAACGCGGTCCAGGGCGCGCGCTACGCCGGCGCCAAGAACCTCATCGCCGTCGATCCGCTCGAGAACAAGCGCGAGAAGGCGCTCGAGCTCGGCGCGACCCACGCGGTGAAGAACGGCGCCGAGGCGATGGAGCTGGCCCAGAAGATGACCAACGGCAACGGCGCCGACAAGATCGTCATCACCGCCGGCATCGTCACCCAGGAGATCGTCGACGAGGCCTTCGCCGCGCTCGGCAAGGGCGGGACGATGGTCCTCACGGGCCTCAACAAGATCGCGCTCAACAACGTGCAGATCTCCGGTGCGCTGATGACCCTCTTCAAGAAGACGGTCAAGGGCTCGCTCTTCGGCGATTGCAACCCGACGGTCGACATCCCGAAGATCCTCGGCCTCTACCAGAGCGGCGATCTCAAGCTCGACGAGCTGATCACCAAGACGTACACCCTCGAGCAGGTCAACCAGGGGTACGACGACCTGCTCGCCGGCAAGAACATCCGCGGCATCATCATCCACGACTCGAACTGAGTCGCCCCGGCGAACGTCCCGCACCAGGAGCGCTTCACTCGCGAAGCCTCGGTGCGGGAGGTTCGCTCTTTTTTTTGTCTGTGCTTCGTAGCTTCGGGTTGGAGAGCCACTTTTTCTGACGGGGAGAAGAGCGCCTCTTCGGCGACTGCAACCCGACGGTCGACATCCCCAAGCTGCTCGGGCTGTACCAGAGCGGCGACCTGAAGCTCGACGAGCTGATCACCCGTACGTACACCCTCGAGCAGGTCAACGCGGGGTACGACGACCTCATCGCCGGCAAGAACGTCCGCGGCGTCATCGTTCACGAAGCCAGCGCCAACTGAGACCGAAGGTGCCCACTTGACCGGTGTCCTGAAAGACGCGAGCAGCTCTTCATCGTCCCGCCCGTCCTCCGAGGTCTTGGGGCGGGCGCGGGAGACGGAGCTGCTCGTCTCCGCGCTCGATTCGGGCGCCCACGTCGTCCTCGAAGGGCCTCCGGGCACCGGGAAGACGACGTTGCTGCGGTCGGTGGCCTCCGCGGAGGGGACGGAGTTCGTCTTCGTCGAGGGGAACGCCGAGCTGACACCGGGACGCCTCATCGGGCACTTCGATCCGTCGCGGCTCCTCGCCGACGGCTACTCGGCGGAGACCTTCGTCGACGGGCCGCTGGCCGTGGCGCTGCGCACGGGCGCACTTCTGTACGTGGAGGAGATCAACCGCGTCCCGGAGGAGACGGTGAACGTGCTCATCACGGTGATGAGCGAGGGGGAGCTGCACGTACCGCGGCTCGGGCGCATCCGCGCGGAGCACGGGTTCCGCGTGGTCGCGGCGATGAATCCGTTCGACTCGGTGGGCACGACGCGCATCGCCTCGGCGGTGTACGACCGCGTCTGCCGCATCACCATGGGCTACCAGAGCGCCAAGGACGAGGAGGACATCGTCGCCTTGCGCGCGAACACCTCCGGGCTCCCCGGCGTCTCCACCAAGTGGCGCGCGCAGGTGGTCGAGGTGGTGCGCTCCACGCGTGACCATGCGGATGTCCGCGTGGGGTCGTCGGTGCGCGGCGCGATCGATCTGGTGGGCGTGGCGGCGTCGCTGGCCAAGCGGCGCCGGGCGGGGATCACCGACTGGCACGTGGGGCTCGACGCGGCGCAGGTGGCGCTCTCCGGTCGCATGCGCCTCCACGAGTCGTGCTCGCGCGCGCCGGAAGCGGTGGTGCGCGAGCTGTACGAGCGGGTCTTCGGCGCCGAGCCGACCGAGACCAATCCCGAGGAGAGCGACAACAAGGAACCGCCACCAGAGGGGGGCGAGCCGGGCGCACCGCAACCGAACGAGGGGCCGCCTCCGTTCCAGAAGCCTCAGGCGAAGCCGCGCGGGCAGAAGGAGGCCAAGATCCCGCGCTCGCAGCTGGCCGAGAACCCGCGCTTCTCCGAGATCTCGCCCGAGGTGGGGGAGATCGACGAGGCGGAGCTGAACAAGGCGCTCGCCGAGGATCCGGAGAACACGCTGGCGCTGCTGGCCGACATGGCCGGCGCGACCGACGAGCGGCTGCGCGCCGAGGCGAGGCGGCTGGCGGCGAAGATCGTGCTCGACCTGTCGCGGCGCGGCTCGCCCGTCGGGCGCGGAATCGGCAAGCTGCGCCGGACGCGGGCGGACAGCGGCGGGGAGCTGGACATCGACGGCTCGCTGGAGACGATCCTGACGAGCCGGGCGATGGGGCACGCGCCCGATCCCGACGAGATGGTGGCGCGCGGCTGGGCACGGCCGCAGATGGCGGTGTGTCTGGTGGTGGACCGCTCGGGGTCGATGGGCGGCGCGCGGCTGGCGGCGGCGGCGCTGACGGCGGCGGCCTGCGCCTGGCGTGCCCCCGGCGATCACGCGGTGGTGGCCTTCGCCAAGGACGTGAAGGTGCTGCGGTCGATGGACTCGCAGCGGCCGACGGCGGCGGTGGTCGACGCGGTGCTCGCGCTGCGCGGGCACGGCGTGACGGCGCTGGCCGACGCGCTCAAGGCGGCGGGCGAGCAGCTGGAACGGACGCGAGCCTCGCGGCGCGTGGTGGTGCTGCTGTCCGATTGCCGGGCGAGCGACGACGTGGACCCGCTGCCGGTCGCGGCGCGGCTGCCGGAGCTCGTGGTGCTGGCGCCGGCGGGCGATTGCGAGGAGGCCGAGGCGTTCGCGCGGAAGGTGGGCGCGCGCTGGGCGGCGCTGCCGAGCGCCAAGGACGCGCCGGCGGTGATCGCGGATCTGCTGGCCTGATGTGGGGCCTGAGAAGCCTCAGCGCTTGCTGCTGGCGAGCTTCGCTTCGATCTCCAGCATCATCGCCTCGAGCGCCGGGTTGTTCGCGTCCATGTGCAGCGCCATCACCAGCTGGATGCGCGCCTGGCGCGGATCGCCGTTCTTGAGCAGCTCGCTCGCGCGCAGGACGAAGGGCGCGCGCCGGACACGCGGACCTGATCCTCGATGCGCTGCGAGCGCGGCGCCGCGCGCGAGGCGGCGCTCTCGTCCATCTCCGGCGGGAAACCGGACGGGCGAACCGCCGGGAGCATCGTCGAGGAGCTGCGTCGCGGCATACCCGGCGTCAGCGGTGCGCCGACCGAGTCGGGAGGATGACTCGGCTGCGGCGCCAGCGCCCCTTGGGCGAGCAGCTCGTCGTACCGCTGGCGCAACGGAGCGCTCGAAAGGATGCGGTACGCCTCGTTGGCGCGGCGGAAGATGCGCTCCACCACGGAGCGCTCCTCCGGCGTGCGGCCGGCCTGGGCGTCCGGGTGGAAGTCGCCAGCGAAGACGAGGAAGGCGCGGTGGATGTCGTCGAAGCCGGCGCGCGGATCGACCTGGAGCAGCTCGTAGAAGGTCAGCTCCGGGAGCACCTCGAGCCAGGCGACGAGCTCGGGATCGACCGGACGGTCCACGCGGTCCCCGCTCATGAATTCGGGTTGCGGGAGGACACCGGGATGGCTGCGAGGCGGTTGATCATCGAGGCGATGGAGGGCTCGTCGTCGGCGACGGTGACCAGCTGGAGGATCGCGTGGGCCTGCTGCCCGCTGCCGATGTCGAGGGCGCGCACCTTGAGGTTGCCGCCCGGATCGAGCTCGAAGGTGACGGCGATGGTGACCTCGCCGCGGTTGGCGGGGCGCAGGCCGACGAGCTCGATCTCACCGAGCAGCGTGTTGCGCACGAACTGGGTGCGCTCCCCCTGGGCGACGCGCACGCGCACCGAGGTCTGCCCGTCGGTGCTGGTGGCAAATCTTCGCGTGCGCTCGCAGGGGATCTTCGCGTTGCGCGGGAGCACCACGTCGCAGTAGCCGCCGGCGGTCTCGACGACGAGCGCGCGCGGGGTGACGTCGACGAGCACCGGCTGCCCGTTGTGCGCCTGCTGCGGCGGACGGCGCAGGTCGTTCCCCTGATGGAGGATGGGGCCGCCCACCTGAGGCGGGGCATACTGCGGCGACGGGTAGGAGCCGAAGGAGACCGCGGTGCCGGGGTTCTGCGCCGGCGGCAGACCGGGGAGCGGCTCGTTCGACGGATCGTACCCCGGGGGGCCCATCGGCGCGGCGGCGCCTCCGCGATCGAGCTCCAGCGGCGGGAAGGTCGGCGCCTTGGAGCCACCGGTGAAGGCTTGGTGCGACTGCTGCGTGGGCTGCTGCGGCGGGCGCGAGGGGAAGGCGCTCGGGCCCGGCGGGGCCATCGGCGGCGGCGCGGCCGAGTGGGCCGGCGGGTAGGGGGCCGGCGGCGACGACTGGAACGGCGCCGGCGGCATCGACGAGGGGAACGCGCCCGGGTTGCCGCGCTGGTTCGAGTCGAAGGCCGGAAGCGCAGCCGACGACGGAGGGGCCGGCGGCTCGGAGCCGAAGCCACCGGTGAACGGGTGGGGCGGCGCGAAGCCCTCCTGCGGCGGGGGGACCGAGGGCTGGTACATCTGCGGCGGCATCGACCCGAAGGGATCGGCAGGCAGCGAGCCGAAGCCGAGAGCAGACGGCAGGACGTCGGGCGGCGGGGCCTGCGTGGCTCGCCTCGGCAGCGGCGGCGGCAGGCTGCGCGGCTCGTGGGACGACGGCCCTCCGCGCAGGCTCATGTGCCCCGTGTCGGCGGGAGCCGACTGCGCGGCCGGTGGTGCGCTGACGCGGTCGCGGCGAGGTACGGTCGGCAGCGAGCGGCCTCCCCACTCGGTCTCCGCGTCTCGATCGTGCTCCGGCTCGAAGCCGGATCGCTGTGTCGAGACCGCGGCCGGCGGGCTCATGGAACCGCGCGAGGGGATCGACGGCGGCGGCTCGGACGCGTGCGTCGGATGGGCGATGTTCTGCGGGTACGATTGCGTCGGCGGGACCGAGCGCGACTGCGTGACGATCGACTGGTCGATCATCGTGCTCTGCAGGGCGCGCTGAGCGTCGGTGTTGACCGCCTTGGTGACCGACGGGTCGTCCCCGCGCATCAGCTCCTGATATCCGGGCGACGACTGCGGCAAGCCGAGCGACGGCTCCTCGCCGAAGTCCCGCATGGTGCGCGCGGACGGAGCACCTTGGGCGCTCGGCGCGGGTGCGGGCGACAGAGCGGTCGGTGAGGTCGGATCGGTCCGGCGATCCTGCATCGGCGGGACCGGCGGCGGCGCTCCCGACGGCGACGGCCGCACCGCCGTCTGCGAGTCCATCGAGGCGCCGAGGACGCTGGCCGCCGCGCGCGCCGCCCCCTTCGGCGCCTCCAGCGTGATGCTCGCCTGGTCGCCGCGAAGCGCGCGCGCACGGGTGGGGACCGGCGGCTTGGGGATGCCGCGCACGCGGGTCTGATCCGCGAGGCTGGCCGCCTGGATGGCGGCGCCGATGGCCACGACCTCGTCGGGGTTCACGCGGTCGAGCGGAGGGACGCCGAAGAAGTCCTGCACCCGCTGCTTCACGTACGGCGAGCGCGTGGAGCCGCCGACGAGCACCACCCGGTCCACCTGGGTGATCGTCTGGCCGGCGAGGTTCATCGCCTCCTGCGTCACGGTGAAGGTGCGCTCCACCAGCGGCGCGAGCAGATAGTCGAGCTCCGAGCGGGCGAAGGAGAAGGTGAGATCCAGGTTCTTGCCGCCGACCCCGTAGGTGAGCTCGCGGATCTGGATGGTGGTGTCGCTCTTGCGCGTGAGGTCCACCTTCACCCGCTCGGCGGCGAGGCGCAGGCGCTCGAAGGCTTGCCGGTCGGTGCGCGGGTCCCAGCGGTGCTCGTGGAGGAACGCCTCGGCCATGCGCTCGGCGATGGCGCCGTCGATGTCGTCGCCGCCGAGGAAGGTGTCCCCCGCGGTGGAGAGCACCTCGAAGATGTCGCCCGACAGATCGAGGATGGTGCAGTCGAAGGTGCCGCCGCCGAAGTCGTAGACGCAGGTGCGCTCGTGATCGCGGCGGGCGGTGAGGCCGTACGCCAGCGCCGCGGCGGTCGGCTCGTTGAGGATGCGGAGCACCTCGAGCCCGGCGACGCGGCCGGCCACCTTGGTGGCGGTGCGCTGCAGCTCGTTGAAGTGCGCCGGCACGGTGATGACCGCCTTGTCGACCGGCTCGCCCATCGCCGCCTCGGCGATCTGCTTGGCGCGCTTGAGGACGAAGGCGCCGATCTCGCTCAGCGAGTACTCCTGCCCGCGGGCGGCGATGATGACGCTCGACTCCGGCCCCTCGCGCATCTCGAAGGGGAAGCGCATGCGGGCGCGCTCGATCTCGTCCGAGCCCCAGCTGAGACCGTAGAAGCGCTTGAAGCTGGCGACGGTGTTCTTCCCGTCGACGGCGCGGCGCTGCTTGGCGGCGCGGCCGACGAGCACCTCGCCGTTGGGGTGGAAGCTGACCACGCTCGGGAGGAGCCGGTGCCCCTCGTCGTCCGCGAGCACGTGGACGCGCCCGTCGCGCATGGTGGCGACGACCGTGTTGGTGGTCCCCAGATCGATACCGATGACGCCGCCCATTTGGACCTTCGGTCCTAGCATCTCCCCGGGTTGTCTCCCCACAAAGGTGTTTTCATGAGGGCATGAGCTTCCCCGGGCTGCGGTCGTGTGATGGGTGCGGTCGTCACGTGCGGGCGAGCGACGTGAGCTGCCCGTTCTGCCGGTCCGACCAGCCTGCGTCACCGGGCGCGTCGCCGGGGGCCCGGCCGGCGGCGTCGACGATCGGCCCGCAGCTGGCGCGCGCCGCGATCCTCGCCGGGGTGCTGGCCGGGTGCGACGGTCCCGTGGCGATGGCCGCGTACGGTGGCCCGCCGCCGCCCGAGATGCTGCAGGTGGACGCGTCGGCGAATGCAGCGGTGGATGCGGCGGTGGTGGACGTCGCGCCGGACGCCGCGCCCGTCTCCGCGCCGCTGCCCGTGGCAGTTCCGGCGTACGGCGGACCGCCGCCGTCGCTGGACCAGGTCTCGCCGCTGCCGGATGCCGGCGCGCGC
>JAMFST010001466.1 GCA_026225435.1 Labilithrix luteola | reverse complement strand
GATCGTACTCTCGCCGATCTGGCCGAGTCAAAAGCGCTCATGGTCGCCACGGCCCGCCGCTGCCGCCGGGAGGAGGACGGTAGGCCGGCGGCGGCTGGTAAGGCGGCGGCACGGGCGGCATCAGCGGCGCCGGCGCGAAGGGCTTGCGCGACGTCTGCTGGATGCGCGTGCGCAGCTGCGTCAGGTTTTGCCGCATCGGGACGATCCAGTCGGCGCTCACGGTCCCGCGGTTGCCGCGCATCGCTCGGCCGGTGTGCCACTTGGCCAGCGCCAGCCGCGAGGCGGCCCCGACGAACTCCTTGCCGAGCGCGCCGTGCCCCCACCCGGCGCGCAGCCGGCCGATGGGCGAGGAGACCAGGAGCAGCTCCCCCTGGGTGAGAAAGCCCATCATCACCTCGTCCTTGAGGTGATCGCGGATGATGCGCCCCTTGCGCGCCACCAGCCAGATCAGCAGGCAGAAGAAGGCGAACACGAAGAGGAACCACAGCGGCAACATGAGCAGCATCAGCATGCCGCTGAGCGTCGAGGCGGTGTTCCAGGTCGAGTGGAGGAGCACGGCGCCGCAGTAGCCAAAGACGGGCGCCATCCAGCGCAGCCAGCGGCGGTCGGTCTCGCGGGCGATGCCGAAGCCGAGACCGGTCATCGAGGTGAAGAGCGGGTGGCACCAGGGGGACAGCACGCCGCGCATGATGAACGTACCGACCAGCGCGGTGTCCTGCGAGGAGAGCCCGGCGCGGGCGTAGTAGGTGACGTTCTCCACGGTGGCGAAGCCGAGCGCGCAGAAGGTGGCGTAGATGACGCCGTCGACCACCCCGTCGAACTCGCGGCGGAGGAAGTAGAACGTCCCGAAGACGCCGAGCCCCTTCCAGAATTCCTCGACGACGGGGGCGCAGACGCAGGCGGTGAGCGCCTCGGACGTCTCCTTGCCGACCAGCGCGGCCAGGACCTCGTCGAAGCCGGTGTTGATGGCCGCGGCGAACCCGCAGGCCGCGAAGGCGCCCCAGCCGAAGGCCAGGAGCAGGCACCACCACGGCTCCGGATCGTACCTGTCGACCAGCCGCGGGATGGCGATGTACAGGACGAGCGGCACCAGCGCGCAGGCGGCGCCGATCCCCATGGCCTGGAGGCGGTCGAAGTCACCGTCGAGGATGGGCGGCAGGAGGAAGAGCGCCAGCAGCAGCCCGAGGCAGGCCAGCACCGACAGCGTGTAGACGACTCCCCCGACGACGCGCCGGGTGCGCTCGCCATCCGGACGCCCGTTTCCTCTCCCAGCCGTCGGGACTTGGCGCGACGGCGGCGGCGGCGGGCGCCACTGCGGGGCCTGAGGCGAATTCACGCCGACACGATAGCAGAGGTGCCCTCGGTCACCGCTGGCTGACTGTGTAGGGCTGCGCGGGCGCTCCGCAGAGCATCTGGCTCGGTCGGGAGTCGCCTCGTTCGCCCCGCAGCTCGACGGTCTCCGGGGCGTCGCGGCCCGTGTCCAGCGTGAGGTGCAGGTCGTTGCCGACGGTGACGCCGTGGATGTCGCGGATCTGTGTGTCCACGTTCCCGAGCGTGCAGTGGAACGGCCCGCCGGCGAGGGTGAAGCGCTTGAGGATGTCGTCGGGAGAGCGGACCCCGAGCCACTGGATGGGGACCTGACAGCTCGAACCGATGGCGAGGAACCCGGTGCGCGCGGCGTCTTCCGGGCTCCCCCGCTCCGGCCGGCACTCCTCGACGTCGAGCTCCATCATCCCGAGCGGGTGCGGCTGGCCGTCCGGGCCGGTCGCGCTCGTCACGTAGATGTCGGTCATGGGGCCGCACGCCCCGAGCAGCGGGGCGCAGGCGCACGCGGCGAGCGCGAGAAACGTCGACGGATCGAACCAGCGCATGATGGGAGCCTCGTCTCGAGGAGCACGTTGCAGCGAGCGTGCCTCCTCGCCTTGCAAGCCCTCGACCGTGCGGCGGACAAAACGAAACGAGGCCAACGCGTCGCCGCGAGACCTCGTTCCTGCTTCAGGGTGCTGCTGTGATGCCTGGGGTGCTGCCGGCGCTCGCTGAAGACGCGTCCAGCAGCGGCGACGTCAATCCATGTCGAAGTCGCCCATGCCGCCCATGCCGCCCATCCCCCCCATGCCGCCCATCCCGCCCATGCCACCGCCGCCGCCGCCACCGCCGGCCGAGGCCTTCTTCGGCTTGTCGGCGATGATCGCCTCGGTGGTCAGCATCATGCCGGCCACGCTGGACGCGTACTCGAGGGCCGAGCGAACGACCTTCGCCGGGTCGATGACGCCCGCCTTGAGGAGGTCCTCGTAGGTGTCGGTCGCGGCGTTGAAGCCGAACGCGCCCGTGCCCTCGCGGACCTTCTCGACGACCACGGAGCCTTCGGCGCCCGCGTTCTTGGCGATCTGACGGAGGGGCTCCTCGACGGCGCGCTTGACGACCTTCACGCCGGCTTCCTGATCGGCCGGGACCTTGAGGGTCTCGAGCACCTTGCTGGCGCGGAGCAGGGTCACGCCGCCGCCGGCGACGATGCCCTCTTCGACGGCCGCGCGGGTCGCGTGCAGCGCGTCTTCCACGCGGGCCTTCTTCTCCTTCATCTCGGTCTCGGTGTGCGCGCCGACCTTGACGACGGCGACGCCGCCCGCGAGCTTGGCGAGGCGCTCCTGGAGCTTCTCG
>JAMFST010001465.1 GCA_026225435.1 Labilithrix luteola | reverse complement strand
GCGCCTGATCCGTCAGCCGCGCCAGCGGGAAAAGTGCGCCGACATCGCCGCCAGAACGCGGTCGCGCACGACGCGCTCACCGCCGGCGTACAGACGTCGACGCAGCGCCTCCTTCGACGCTCGCAACGTCGCGCGCTCGACGGACCATCCTGCCCCTTGCGGGTCGACCGCCAGCCGCATGTCGCTCTCGCCGTCCCAGGGGCGCGTGCTGGCGAGACCGTGAGCCGCGAGCGCCGGATCCCAGGTGACGTCGACGAGCAGCGGGCCGGCCCACGGGGTGCGCACCGTCAGGCACTCGTGGACCTCGCGCAGCGACACGCCGTCGCGGCAATCGTCCTCGGCCGCCAGCACCGGCGGGACGAGCGATCCGACGACCAGGAGCGGCAACGACGACACGCCGAGCGCCGCGAGCTCCTCGGCGAGGAGCGCGTGCTTGGACGCGCAGGTCCCGGTGCCCAGCTTGCGCACCGCGTCCGCCGTCGGTTCCCCGGGCCACGCGTAGAGCTTCGCCTGCACCTCGTGCACGAGAGCGACGACGCGGTCGCGGAGGTCTCGCGGAGGAACGCCCTGCATCGCTACCGTCCGTGCGGACCGTCGAGATCGATCGTCGGCCCGATCGGCACGATGCGGGTCGGGTTGACGTTGTCCTGGCTCCAGTAATAGTGCGTCTTGATCTCGTCCAGGTGGCAGGTCGCGCGCACCTCGGGGCGCTGGTAGATCTCGCGCAGGTAGCCCCACAGGTTCGGGTAGTCCTGGATGCGCCGCAGGTTGCACTTGAAGTGCGCGTAGTAGACGAGGTCGAAGCGCAGCAGCGTGGTGAAGAGCGCGACGTCGGCCAGCGTCAGCCGCTCGCCGCACAGGTAACGCTGCTTCCCCAGCGTCTCCTCGCAGCGGTCGAGCGCGGCGAAGAGCTGGTGGCAGGCGGTCTCGTAGGCGTGCTGGGTGGTGGCGAAGCCGCTGCGGTACACGCCGTTGTTGATCGGCTCGTAGATGGCGTCGAGCGCCGCGTCGATCTGCGCCTGCAGCTCCGGCGGCGCCAGCGAGTCACCGCGGGTGGCAAAGCGCGCGAAGTCGCTGTCGAGCATGTGGATGATCTCGCGCGACTCGTTGTTCACCAGGGTGCCGGTCACCTTGTCCCAGAGGATCGGCACGGTGACCCGGCCGGTGTAGCGCGGGTCGGCGCGCAGGTAGACCTCGCGGAGGAACTTGGCCGGAGCGACCGGATCGGGATCGTCGGCGAGGAATACCCAGCCGTCGTCGCCCATCAGCGGGCTCACCACGGTGACGGAGATGACCTCCTCGAGACCGCGCAGCGCGCGCGTGACCAGCGTGCGGTGCGCCCAGGGGCAGGCGTGGGCGATGTACAAGTGGTAGCGACCGGCCTCGGCGGGGAAGCGTGCCCCGGGCTCCGCGCTCACGCGCTCGCGGAACCGCGTCGGCGGGCGAGCGAAGGCGCCACCCTTGGAGATGCCGTGCCACCCCGGTTCCCACACACCGTCGACCATCTGTCCCATGACCCAAGGCGTCACCCGCTCTCGGGCTGCGGTCAAGAGAGCGCTCGCCACGCGATGGTCGACTCGGCGATGATCGACCGATGCGCTCGCACATTCGCTTCGCCACGCCGCTTGCGTCGATCCTGCTTCTCGCCACCACCAGCTGCGGCTCCGACGACTCCAGCGACGCCGGCGGCGCCGGCGATGGCGGCGTCGGCGGAGGAACGACCGACGCCACCACCGGCACGGGCAGCGACGGTGGCGGCTCCGGCGGTACCGGCACCGATGGTGGACAGTCGACCGGCGACGACGGCGGCGGCACGACGCCGACCTCCTGTAGCGCCGCCACCGTCGGCGTGAACACCGACCTCCACGGCTACAAGTTCTTCCCCGCGAACCACCCGTTGAACACGGCCATCGACAAGCTCCCGGTCAACGCCAACTCGGCGGGCTGGATGCAGACCTGCGCCGGCGGCAAGACCAACATCCGCCCCGACTACAGCATGCCGTACAACGTGGCCCCGGCGAGCACGCCTGCCGTGACGGCGACGTCGTTCATGTACAACAGTACACCGTACGACAATCCCTGGCTCATCCCCGGCGACGCGACGCTGGAGGGGGGGCCGTACACCGCCGGGGACGACGCCGACCACCACTGCCTGGTCCTCTCGCTGGCCGACTGCCAAGTGTACGAGACCTACCAGATGCTCTGGGGCGACAGCGCGCACACCAAGTTCTCCGCGACCTCGGGCACCATCTGGAGCACGGCGGGCACCGGCAGCGCGACGAGCAGCGGCACCGACGCCGCCGGCCTCCCCATCTTGCCGACGATCATCCGCGAGGACGAGCTGGTGGCCGGAGCCATCACCCACGCGCTGCGCTTCACCTGCGTGGAGACGCTCCACGGCTACATCGCCCCGGCGCGCGCCTTCGCCAGCTCGCAGACCGACGCCACCAAGTACACGCCGATGGGGGCGCGCGCTCGCCTCAAGAGCACCTTCGATGCGACCGGCGGCGGCAAGTACTCGTCGCGCGTGCAGGCGCTCTTCACCGCGATGAAGACCTACGGGATCATCAACGCCGACAACGGGAGCGGCTTCTTCATCACCGCCATCCCCAACCTGGTCACCGACAACCCGCGCGTGTGGACGGACGACGATGACGCGGCGGTCAAAGCGGTGACGATCGACAACCTCGAGTTCGTCGACAGCGGGGCCATCGTGACGACCGACTGAACCTGGTCAGTTGGCGGCGTCGGCACCCGCGTCGCTGGTGCTGTCGTCGTCGCCGCTGCTCCCGGGCTGGGAAGCCTGGGCCTCGGCGACGGTGACGATGTCCGAGAGCTTGCTCGCCGGCTCGTACTGGCAGTGCTTCTCGTCCAGCGCGCGACCCGTCTTGAGCGGGCAGACCACCTGCGGGTAGTCGTTGGCGTTCCAGGTCGGCCACACGGTCGACTGCGCCGACGGCGGGCGCGCCCAGGTGCCGGTGATGGGGTAGTCGACGTCGACGTACTTCCCGTCCGGCGTCTTGTCGTAGCCGGTGATGAGGTCGACGGTGAGGTTCACCGTGACGCGCTCGCTGGCGGAGTGGTTCTCCAGCATGTTGATGCCGATGAGGTTCGCCAGCTCCACCGCGTGCTCCCCCTGCATGCGGCTGCAGCCGTGGGACACCGGGCCGCGACGCAGCTGCCACTGCTCGGCGACCGGGTAGCTGATGGGGCCGTGGAACGCGTCCTCGTGGACGTGGTTGTATTCCATGTACGGGAAGCCGCCCCACTCGCTCGGGCTCCCCTCGGTCTTGAACGGCGTGACGATCAGGTTCGGATAGGTGCCGGGGCGGTTGGCGACGGGCGAGCCGTCGGGGTTCTTGGTGCCGATGGCGGCCGTGGCGATCGGGTAGACCACCGTGATGAGCGTCCCCTGATCGTCCTGCGACGACTGCGCGTAGAAGGGGAGCGTGCCGTCCCAGTCGGCCGGGGCGTAGCCGGTCACGCGCGCCGTCGAACCGGCGATGCTGGCGGTGATGTGCACGCTGGTCAGGTGCGGCAGCAGGCCGTTGTAGATCCAGACGTCGTCCTTCTTCGTGTCGCGCGTGATGTCCTCGCCGTCACCGGCGCTGGTCGCGTCCTGGGCCGAGGAGCAGCCGCTCAGCGCCGACAGGCCGGCGAGCGAAGCGAGAGCGGTGCAGGAGACGATGGCGAGAGCAGCGATGCGCATGTGTGGACCTTTTGCACACATCGCACCACGGCTCCGACATGGTTTTTCATCGAGAAATACGAGACTTCACACGGCGACACCTGGGTGAGCTGGATCCCCGATGTGGATCGCAGCTCGTCCATGGGAGGTCATCGTGCACCGGACGCGGACGAAACCCCGTTGCATGATGCCGCGTACGTCCCCCATGCATCGACCGCTGTTGTTGCTCCTCGCTGCTCTGTCCGCGCCGGCTCTCGCGGGTTGTGAACGCCACCCGCCGCCCGCGGCCCAGGAAGCGGAGACCGTGCGCAACGCCGCGTCGGTCGCCAGCGAGCCGGCGCCTGGCGAGGCGCCAATCGGGGCAGTGCATCCGGCCATCGTCCGCGTCGCGGGGATCGCACCGAAGGATCGGAAGCCGGCGCCGTCGATCGACGGGGCGACCTCGTGGCTGAACGTGGACCATCCGCTCGCCAGCGACGCGCTCAAGGGGCACGTCACCGTCGTCGACTTCTGGACGAGCTGCTGCATCAACTGCCTGCAGACGCTGCCGGTGCTGGCCAAGGTGGAGCAGACCTTCGCCGTCGATCACGTGGTCGTGCTCGGGGTGCACTCGCCCAAGTTCGACGCCGAGACGGAGCGCGAGCGCCTGCGCGCGGCGGTGGAGCAGTACCGCATCACCCACCCGGTCGCGGTCGACGGGAGCATGACCGTGTGGAACCGCTGGCAGGTCGACAGCTGGCCCACGGTGTTCGTGCTCGACGCCGAGGGGCGCATCGTCTGGAAGGGCTCGGGCGAGCCGACGTTCGCGACGCTCTCGGGCGTGGTCGCGCATGCGCTCGACGAAGGGGACGCGGCGCACGAGCTGGCGACCACCGACGTCGCCGGGCTCTCGCCCGAGCGCGCCGCCGACACGCCGCTGCTCTTTCCCACCAAGGCGATCCCGCTCGCCGACGGTGGAATGGCCATCGCCGACAGCGGGCACGATCGCGTGGTGATCGTCGGCAAGGACGGGCAGATCGCGGACGTCGTCGGCTCCGGGCTCGAAGGGGCGGTCGACGGTGGCTATGGCGACGCGAGCTTCCACAAGCCGCAAGGGCTCGCCGAGCTGGGCGATCGTCTGTACGTCGCCGACACCGAGAACCACGAGCTGCGCGTCATCGACCGCAAGGCGCACACCGTGACGACGGTGGCGGGGACCGGGAGCATCGGGCGCTCGGGGCTCGAGGCCGATCCGATGCCGGCGCGCGAGGTGGCGCTGCGCTCGCCGTGGGACCTCGCCGTCGATCAGGGCAAGGTGTACATCGCGCTGGCCGGCTCGCACCAGATCGGGCTCTTCGATCCGACGAGCGGCACCGTGAGCGCGTTCGCCGGTGACGGACACGAACGGCGACGCGACGGCGTCGGTGCAGGCGCGAGCTTCGCCCAGCCGAGCGGCCTGGCGCTCTCGCCCAATCACCACCTCTACGTGGCCGACTCGGAGACCTCGAGCATCCGCGACATCGACCTCGGGACGCGCGCCGTGCGCACCGTGGTCGGCAAGGACCTCTTCGTCTTCGGCGACATCGACGGCGACGTGGAGACGGCGCGCTTCGAGCATCCCATCGGCGTCGCCTTCGCGGGCGGCAAATTGTACGTCGCCGACACGTACAACTCGAAGCTGAAGGTGGTGGACCCGGCCACGGGCAAGACGCAGACGCTGGGAGGAGGGCGCGATCATCAGGTGTACTTCGAGCCGAACGGGCTCTTCGCGCAGGGCGGGAAGCTCTACGTGGTGGACACCAACCACGCGCGCGTCGCGTCGCTTCCGCTGGGCGCGCCGGCCGCCATGGCGAGCGCCGCGGCGGCTCCGGTGGCGCTGGCCGGGTTGAAGCCGCCGACGCACGGGGTCGCGGTCGCGGCAGCCGCCGCCGACCCGAAGCTGCCGGCCGCGCCGAAGATCGATCTGCCGGAGATCCACGTGGCCAGCAAGGGGGCGAGCGTGGTGCACCTGATCTGGGACGCGCCCGCTGGAACCGGGGTGAACGAGGACGCGCCGCTCAAGGTGCGCTGGCGCTCCAGCGAGGGGCTGGCGCGCGTGCCCGACGACGTGAAGACGGTCGGCGGCGCGGTGAAGTCGGGCCTCGACGTGGCCATCGAGCCGTTGCAGGCGCCGGCGGCGACGCTGATCGGCGACCTCGACATGGTGGTGTGCGACGTGGCGACGCACCGCGTGTGCGTGCCGCTGCGGAGGGAGATCACCCTCGGGCTGGAGCTGGACGCGACCGGCCCGCACTCGGCCACGGCGAAGATTCCGCTGCCGGCGGCACTGGTGAACTGAGCGGATTGCTCGTTATCGTACACTGCTGTACCTTTCGTAAGCACACGAAGGAGCGGCGAGATGAGCGAGCACGGGATCACCGAGCTGGGGGCGTACATTCCCCGGTTGCGTCTGGAGCGAACGGCCATCGCCGCGGCGCACCGCTGGATGGCGCCGTCCTTGAAAGGGCTGGCCAAGGGGGCGCGCGCGTTCTGCAGCTGGGACGAGGACGCGATCACCTTGGCGGTGGAGGCGGCGCGCGACTGCCTCGGGCCTGCGGGGTCCGCCGCGCGGGGGGGCGTGACGAGCCTCACCGTCGCCTCGACGACGCTCCCCTACGCCGATCTGCAGAACAGCGCGATCGTCGCGGGGGCGCTCGGGCTCGCGGCGAGCGTCCGCACCAGCGACGTCGGCGGCTCGCAGCGTGGCGGCGTGTCGGCCCTGGCCAGCGCGCTGCGGGCGCGTGAAGAGGGGAGCGTGGTCGTCGCCGCGGACCGCCTGCAGGCGAAGCCGGCGAGCACGCAGGAGATGGTCTACGGGGCGGCGGCGGCGGCCTTCTCGCTCGGGAGCTCGCGGGTCATCGCTCGGCTCCTCGGCGCCGGGGTGAACCTGGCGCAGTTCGTCGATCACTTCCGCGCCAACGGGACGGACCACGACTACTTCTGGGAGGAGCGCTGGATCCGGGACGAGGGGCTCGCCAAGCTGATCCCGCCGGCGGTGAACGCGGCGCTCGCCGAGGCGAAGCTCGCCATCGGAGACGTGGACACGCTGGTCCTAGCCTCGTCGCTGAAGGGCGTGAGCGCCGCGCTCGGCAAGCAGCTCGGCTTCAGCGGGACGATCACCGACGGGCTCGACGACGGGTGCGGCTACTCCGGCGCGGCGCACCCGCTGCTGCTCCTCGCGGCGGCGCTCGAGAGCGCGAAGCCGGGGCAGAAGATCCTCGTCGTCGGCTTCGGCCAGGGGGCGGAGGCGATCCTCCTCGAGACGACGCCGGCCATCGCCGAGCGCAACGCCGGTGTCGCCGGCAAGCGTCGCGGCGTCCGCGGGTCGCTCGCCGCCGGCGTGACGACCAGCGAGTACCTCCGCATGGCCACCTTCTACGGTGAGCTCCAGCCCGAGTGGGGAATGCGCGGGGAGAAGAGCGGCAAGGCGGCGCTGACGACGCAGCACCGCGAGAGCCACCAGCTCGCCGGATTCGTCGCGGGCAAGTGCCGGGCGTGCGGCACGGTGCAGTTCCCGCGGCTGGCGTACTGCGTGAACCCCGAGTGCAACGCCAAGGCGGCCCAGTTCGAGGATCACCCGCTCACCGAGGAGCCGGCGCAGGTGCTCACCTTCACCGCCGACTGGCTCTCCTACCACCCGGCGCCGCCGCTCTACGTCGGCTTCGCCCAGTTCACCAGCGGCGCCCGGCTCTTGATGGAGATCTGCGACGTCGGGCCGGAAGGGATCGAGGTGGGGACGAAGCTCGAGACGGTCTTCCGCAT
Source organism: Labilithrix luteola (assembly GCA_026225435.1). Taxonomy (GTDB): domain Bacteria; phylum Myxococcota_A; class Polyangia; order Polyangiales; family Polyangiaceae; genus JAMFST01. The sequence continues at coordinate 1,039 of JAMFST010001465.1, read as the reverse complement.
CAAGGAGCCGGACAAGGTGCGCGGCCTCAATCGCTACTTCTGGAAGATGACGCCGGCGAGCGTCGCGACGACGACGAAAGGAGCCACCTGATGGCCACGGGCATTCGCGACAAGGTGGCCATCCTCGGCATGGGCTGCACCCGCTTCGGCGAACGCTGGGACACCGGGACCGAGGGGCTCCTCGCCGAGGCCTTCGAGGAGGCGCTCGCTGACGCCGGAATCGAGCGTCGCCAGATCGAGGCCGCCTGGTACGGCTCGGCGATGGACAGCGTGAACGTCGGCAACTCGGCGATCCCCGCGTCGACCGCGCTGCGCCTCGACGGTATCCCGGTGACCCGCGTGGAGAACATGTGCGCCACCGGCACCGAGGCGCTGCGGGCCGCGACCTACGCCGTCGCTGCCGGCGCGGTGGACATCGCGCTCGCCATCGGCGCCGAGAAGCTGAAGGACACCGGCTACGGCGGCCTGCCTACGCCGTACAAAGGGACGCTGAACGATCTGTGGCTGCCGCTCGGCTCCGCGCCCGCCGGCTTTGCCCAGCTCGCGGCCGGTTATCGCGCGCGCTACGGAACCTCGAAGGAGGAGCTGAAGCGCGCCATCGCCCACGTCTCCTGGAAGAGCCACCAGAACGGCGTCTTCAGCCCCAAGGCGCACTTTCGTAAGGCGGTGGAGATGGAGGCCATCCTCAACGCGCCGATGATCGCCGAGCCGCTCGGCCTCTTCGACTGCAGCGGCGTCTCCGACGGATCGGCCTGCGCCATCGTGACGACGCCGGAGATCGCCCGTGCCCTCGGAAAGAAGGACCTCGTCACCATCAAGGCGATCCAGATCTCCATCAGCTCCGGCATCGAGTCGACGACGAATTCCTGGGACGGCTCTTATGTGCGCAATACACGCAAAGCCGCCAAGCGCGCCTACGAGGAGGCAGGCATCACCAAGCCGCGCGAGCAGCTCAGCCTCACCGAGGTGCACGACTGCTTCTCAATCACCGAGCTGGTGACGATGGAGGACCTGTTCATCTCCGAGGACGGCGGCGCGG
>JAMFST010001464.1 GCA_026225435.1 Labilithrix luteola | reverse complement strand
CTCGCGGCCGACCGCCGCGCGCGCGACCTCGACGTGGTGCTGGCAGCGATGCCCGACGACTGCAGCGTCGCGCAGCTCGATCTCACGCCGCGGCCCCCCTCGGCGATCGCCCCGGTGCCGGGGATCGCCAGCCGCGCCCAGGCGGTCCATGGCGGCCGGATGCTCTTCGGCTTCTTCGATCAGCCTCCCTATCCGATGTACATCCAGCCCTCGCTGCGGTGGAACGAGCCGGTGCAGCGGCTCACCACCATGCCCTACGCGTTCCTCCCCGCCGTCGACGGCCACCGCTTCGCCTACCTCCTCGTGCTGGAGTCGGATCCGCGCGCCGAGTCGCTCGTGCCCGAGGCGCTCACCCCCGAGTACGAGCCGGTGCGCGCGCAGGGGCAGTGGCAGCTGTTTCGCTCCACGCTGGCGGTCGATCCGGTCGACTCCCCGGACCGACCGCTCACCGAGCCGCCCGTCGACACCCTGGCTCGGCGGATGTACCGGCTCAGTGCGCGGTGACGTTGTTCGGCGTGTCCGCGGGGAGCGGCCTGCTCATGCTCCTCGATCTAGACCGTCACTTGCCGGTCCACACCGGCTTGCGCTTCTCGGCGAAGGCGACGGCGCCCTCGCGCGCGTCGGCGCTGGTGAAGATCGGATCGATCAGGCTGCGCTGCTTGTCGAAGGCCTCGGTGGTGGACCAGTCGGCCGATTGCTTGATGACCTGCTTGGTCACGCGCACCGCCAGCGGGGCGTTGGCGGCGATGGTCTGGGCGAGCTCGCGCGCGGCTTCGAGCGCTCCGCCGGCCGGGGTGAGGCGATTCACCAGGCCCCACTGGTGCGCCTGCGCGGCGGTGAAGTGCGCGCCGGTAAGGGCGTACTCGAGGGCGAAGTTCGGCGGGATGCGCTGCGGGAGACGGAAGAGTCCGCCGGCGCCGGCGACCAGGCCACGGGTGGTCTCGGTGAGCCCGAACTTGGCGGTGTCGCCCGCGGTGACGAGATCGCAGGAGAGGACGATCTCGCAGCCGCCGGCGAGCGCGTAGCCCTCGACCGCGGCGATGATCGGCTTGGTCGGCGGCTTCTCGGTGATCCCGCCGAAGCCGCGCCCGGGGATGTTCGCGCGCTCGCCGGCGGCGAAGGCCTTCAGATCCATCCCCGCGCAGAAGCTGCCGCCCGCGCCGGTGATGATGCCGATGACCAGATCGTCGTCGTTTTCCAGCTCGTCGACAGCGGCGGCGATCCCCTCGGAGACCGCCTTGTTGACCGCGTTCTTCGCCTGGGGGCGGTTGATGGTGACGAGGAGGACTTTCCCCTCGCGCTGGCTGATGACCTCGTCGGACATTTTCCCTGACTCCACTTTCCCGGAACGCTCCGGACGGGAGATGATGGAGTGTGCTGGGAGCCGAGCCAATGGAGATCACCACCGTCGACGTTCTCGATGCCGCGCTGCAGCTCGAGCTGACCGAGCTCCTGCGCCAGTGCGTCGAGAGCGGCGCGTCCGTCGGCTTCGTGCTCCCGGTCGCGGCGGGTGAGCTGGAGACGTACTGGCGCGAGACGGCGGCGGCGGTGAAGGCGGGGACACAGCTGCTCCTGGTGGCTCGCGAGGGGGGCACGCTGGCGGGCACGGTCCAGCTGGCCCTGGCGCAGAAGGCCAACGGGCGGCACCGCGCCGAGGTGCAGCGGCTGCTCGTGCCGCCGGCGCGGCGTCGTCAGGGGATCGGCCGTCGGCTGATGAAGGCGCTCGAGCAGGTCGCGCTCGACCACGGCCGCTCGCTGCTCGTCTGGGACACCATCGTCGGCGACGCGGGCGATCAATTGTACGCCAAGATGGGCTACCTCCGCGCCGGCATCATCCCGGCGTACGCCCTCAGCTCGGATGGGTCGAAGCTCGAGCCGACGGTCCATTACTACGCGCTGCTCAGCGACGCGGAGCTGACCATGCCGGCCCCGATGGTCATGCCGGTGTCGGTGGCGCCGCCGGCTGCGTACGTGCCACCGCCCGTGCCAGCAGCGGCGCCTGTGCGCCCCAACGCCTTCTCCTTCAGCGGCGCCATCGAGCGCTACGGTCGCAGCGAGCCGCTCGAGATCCTCATCGACCCGCCGTCGCCGGCCGACGCGGGGAGCTTCGTCTGCGTGGTCCACGCCGAGACGCTCGGCCTCGCCGGCATGCGCGTCCTCGGCGCCCACCCCCGCCAGGCGGCCCACCTCGCGCTCGACCTGGTGAAGCAGTCGACCGACGGCAACGCGGTGCTCGGCGACGACGACGAGCCGGTCGACATCGACGCGTGGACCGTCCGGTAACGACGTCTCGCTAGCGCCGACCGCCGACGAGCCCGTTCAGCTTCGATCGACCGCGCTCGGCCGCCGCACGCGACTCGGCCTCGCGCCGCTTCGCCTCCGCCTCGCAGGCGTTGACCCGGTCCTGTTCGCCCGCCAGCTCGTGCACGTAGCGGAGGCGCAGCGCCCCCTCGGCGCCCCCTTCCTTGAGCACCGCCAGCTGCTCGCTCAGCTTCGCCTGCTTGGCGTAGGCGTCGGCCAGCTCCTTGCGCGCCACCTTCGCGCGCGAATCGGCCTCGTGCGCCGCGTACCACTCGGTGCGGATGTCGGCGAAGGCGCGGAACCACGCCGG
>JAMFST010001463.1 GCA_026225435.1 Labilithrix luteola | reverse complement strand
TGTTCGGGGTGAAGTACCGCCTCGGCGAGTACAACTACGTCTCCGACTTCCACAGCCAGGCGCAGCCGACGCTGGCGCCCGAGCGCGTGTTCACCGCCGGCGCGCCGCGCGAGATCTTCTTCACCGTCGCCTGCACGCTGGGAGGGCCGTCATGAGGCGGGGCATGAAGCGGCCGTTCGTCCTCGCTGCGCTGGTCGCCGGCGGCCTCGCCGTTGCGGGTTGCCGCACCGACACCGGCAGCGCCATCGTCGACTTCCTCCCGTACGGCGCGGGCCCCACCGACGCGGCCGGCTCGCTCAGCTTCGCCTCGCCGCTCGGCTTCGACGTCACCCTGACCCGGGTGAGCGCGCACGTCGGCGCCCTCTACCTGACCACCGCGGTCTCCGGCGGTGACTCCGCCAACACCAGCTGCGTCGAGCCCGGGCTCTACGTCGGCGAGGTGCCCGGCGCCGGCAACCTCGATCTGCTCAACCCGACCCCGCAGGAGTTCACCGTCACCGGTGATGGCACGGCTGCCACCGTGACCACCGCCGAGATCTGGCTGACCAACGGCGACATCAACGCCACCGACGACACCGCCGTCATCGAGATCGAGGGGACCGCCGAGAAGGCGAACGAGATCTACCCCTTCAGCGCCAGCGTGAGCATCGGCTCCAACCGGCTCAAGCCGGTGACCAACGCCGCGCTGCCCGGGCTGAACCCCATCTGCAAGCGGCGCATCATCACCGTGACCACCCCGCCGTTCTCCACCGAGAACGACCAGGACCTGGTGGTCCGCATGGACCCGCGCGGCTGGTTCAACTCGGTCGACTTCAGCTCGCTCGATCCCGATCCGGTGACGCCTGGTCGCTACGTCATCCCCGACAGCGACTCGTCCGGCACCGTGGGAGAGGCCGCCGGGCGCAACCTCTTCACCGGCATCCTCACGGGCGTGCTGCCGTCAGGTGCGAGCGCGTATTCGTTCTCGTTCGTCCCGTCCGTCGCGAGCAACTGAGCCATGCGTTCTCTCGTCTTCCTCGCCTTCGCCATCGCGGGTGCCAGCATCGCGGTCGCGTGCAACTCCGACGACGACGACGCGGCGCTGGGCGTCCATCCCACCGGCGTCGGTGACGCGAGCATCATCGGGAGTACCCCGGCGGGCGTCATCACCAGCGACGCTGGACTGACGCTCAAGGGCTTCACCGCGCCGGCCGATCCCGGCGCCGGCGGGATCCTCGTCACCGCCTCGGGCGAGACGCTGGCCCTCTCCGGTTTCAAGTTCCCGCCGGACGATCCGGCCAACGACACGTACATGGTCGACGGCTGGAGCTTCACGCTCACCGCGTACATCACCGTCTTCGATCACATCGAGATCTGGAACGACCCCAACGTGGTGCCGAGCGATCAGTCGCAGCACGGATCGGTCGCGGCGCATGCCGACGGGCCGTGGGTCGCCGACCTGCACAAGGGGGGAGTCATCGCCGGCAAGGGGGGCGGCGGCGAGGAAGCGACGGCCATCACCGCCATCGCCAGGCAGGACGACGGCTCGTCGTTCGACTCCACGCTGACCTACGGCTTCGGCTTCAGCACCGTCGCCGCGCCCGCGGACTACGACGCCATCAACGTGAACCTCGATTCGAGCCAGTCGGACGACTACGCGTTCATGGTCGCCAACGGCTACAGCGTGCTCTACGTCGGCACGGCGACGTTCGCCGGCACCTCGTGCACGCAGACCACGGTGCCGGGCGAGACCACCGCCGATGGCGGCGCGGGCTACGACTTCACCCAGCTGCCGCCGACGATCGACTTCCGCCTCGGGTTCAGCACGCCGACCAACTACGTCAACTGCCAGAACGGGACGGACTTCCAGAACCAGACCGGGCTGAGCAGCGAGGACCACCCGCGCGGCGTGCAGGTGCTCGACACCGGCAGCATCCAGGCGCAGGTGACCATCCACATGGATCACCCGTTCTGGGAGAGCTTCGCCGAGAACTCGCCGCTGCACTGGGACCAGATCGCCGGGCAGTACATCGGGGCCACGACCACGCCCGAGGCGCACACCGAGGACCTGAAGGGGCTGAGCTTTCTCAGCTTCACCGACAAGAACGGCAAGGCGATCCCCTGGCGCGACTGCGCAGGCGCGGCGTACACGCCCGCCGGCGCCGGGCAGATGAACTTCGACCCGCTGTCCGTGCCGGTGAACCCGGCCGCGACGAACCCGTCCCAGGCGTTGCGCGATTACTTCGACTACATCCGCTACACGCAGTCGACGCAGGGGCACCTCAACTCGCAAGGGTTGTGCTTCGTCGCGCGCCAGTACCCGGCGCCCGGCGGGACCTGAGCGACCCACGCGTGTGGTATGCTGCCAAGCAAGGAGGACGGCGACGCCATGGCGGGACGAACGAATGTTGCGGCAAAGGCCGAGCGAGTTTCCCCTCCGACGGCGGCGGATCTCCAGCGCATCCTGCGTGACGCCGGCCTGCGCGCCACCGGAGCGCGCATCGCGGTCCTGCGCTTCCTCTTGCAGAGCGCCGTTCCCAGCAGCCACGCCGAGCTGATCGACGCGCTCGGCGGCGAGGGCTACGACCGTGTAACTTTGTACCGGAACCTCACCGATCTGGCCGAGGCCGGGCTGGTGACGCGCACCGATCTGGGCGACCACGTCTGGCGCTTCGAGCTGAAACGCGCGAGAAGCGCCGGCCACCCGGGTGAGCACCCGCACTTCGTCTGCACCGAGTGTGGCGAGGTGTCGTGCCTGCCGGAAGCGTCGGTCAAGGTCGTCGGCGGCAAGGTCCCGCGCGCCGCCATGGCGAAGAACGTCACGGTGCAGATCCGCGGGATCTGCGACACCTGTGAGTAGCGGGCGCCGATAAACCGCCGAGAGCACCCGAAATCGTCGGTCGGGGTCGGTCCATCCCGTACATAAGTACGGCTCCCTCGCCCTTCCGAGCTTTCGGGCGCTCTCGACGGTTTCTCGACGTCCGCCAACGCGCGCTCAATTTTTCTCGAGCATTCCGCGGAGCTGCTCGGGCGGGAACTCATAGCGGGTGTGGCAGTAGTCGCACTCGATGTCGAGGAGGCGGCCGTCGCGCAGCAGGTCCTCGATGTCCGACTTGGGGAGCGTGGCGAGCGTGGCGGCGACCCGCGTGGGGCTGCAGGTGCAGGCGAAGCGGAGGTCGTCGCGCTCGGCGACCTTGGTGTAGGCCATGCCGTAGAGCAGCTCCTTCATCAGCGTCTCCGGCTCGGCTGCGCCCTTGGCGAGCAGGCCGTCCATGCTGGTGAAGTCCTTGAGGCGCTCGGTCATCACCATCAGCGGCCCCTCGACCACCTCCGGCAACAGCTGCACGAGGTAGCCGCCCGCGGAGGTGACCACGCCGTCCTTCATCAGGCTGCCGACGGCGCACATGGTGACGACCTGCTCGGACTGCTGCATGTACTGCATGAGCGCCTCGGACACGCCGCCGCCGGCCGAGACCACGCCTTGCTGGATGGCGCCCGTCTGCAACGTGCGCGCGACCTGGAGGAGCGCGCCGTCGGAGGTGAACACGTCCGGCGACGGAGCCGGCGGGTCGAGCACGCCCGCGGGAGGCGTCGGCAGAAGGAGCACGCCGCGGCAGCTCCCGTCCGGCTGCGCGTCGACGACGATGCGCGACTTGTGATCGGCCGACTGGAGGATGACCTGGACCCGCAGGTCCGGCGACATGCTCTCGCGGACGAGCACCGCGGCGGTCAGCAGGTCGGCGAACAGGTGCGCCAGCTGCCCCTGGGCGCCGTGATCCCTCTGCTTGGCGATCGCCGCGTTCACCGACTCGGTGGACGAGAGGGTGATCACGCGAAACGCGCCATCATCGGTGATGGCGCGCAGGATCCGGTCACCGGGCGGGCCGGCGGGGCGAGGGCTCACCTCGGTCATCGCCTGTTCGTAGCACGACCTCGCGCGTGAGGGGAGCGCAGCTCCCACCTGCCCGTCATCGAGCGCAGCGGCCCGTCGCGGCGAGGTACTTGTTGCTCATGGGGAAGGCGTAGATCAGCTGCCCGACCCCGTGCCCTTCCCATGACCCCGCGCGTGACCAGGTCGAGATGCGGGTCAACGGGCTCTGTCCGGCGGCGCCGCTCAGCGTCGAGGTGATCTCCATCCCGATGCCGGCCAGGTCCATGTGCCCGAACGGCCCGATGTTCTTGGTGAAGCGACCCGGCGCGGGGATGTAGACGGTCTGGTCGTTGGCCGCGAGCTCGGTCGGGTTCCAGTAATTGTACGAGTAGGCCGCGTAGGTGACGTCGCCGCCGGCCGGGATGATCACGCCCGAGCCTTGCGCCTGGGCGCTCAGCTGGTCTCCGTAGGGGCTGGCGTAGCCCCCGGGCACCGGCGAGGCGCCCCAGGGATACGTGTTGCCGGAGTTGCCCCCGAACCACGCGTACTCGAGCTCCGCGTTGCTCGCCAGGCGCCCGCCGTCCCAGGCGCAGAAGGCCATGAGCATCATCGCGGTCACGCAGTTCTGCGCCTTCTCGTCCTCGACGTCCTGCGTGTACTGCTGGGTGTCGTTGGAGAAGGTCGCGTTGATCGCGTCCGGCAGGCGGAAGCTGCGCGCGCCCGGCCCGGTGACGAAGCAACCCTCGTTGCCGCCGCCGAACGTGCCGTAGTTGATCGGCCCGAGGTTGGTGTACACGCCGTTGCCGGTCGCGTTCGCGTCGCCGTCGCCGTCGCTGTAGCCGCCGGGGAGCCAGCCGTCCCAGGTGGTGTCCCAGCCCGGCGGGTAGTGCGCCTGGATCCAGGCGCGCACGTGGCCGTTGTTGCGGTCGATGAACTGCCGCATGCGCCCGGCGGTGATGACGTACTTGTCGAGGAGCAAGGTGCCGCTCGGGTAGCCGGTGACCGGAAGAGCGGTGCAGCAGCTCTCGTGGACCGCGTTCGGATCGCCGGTCTCGCCCGCGCCGCAGGAGTAGCCGCCGTGCGCCTGGGTGCAGCTGGGGGCGAGCGCGCAGTGCCCGCTGTCGTCGCAGCCGTCGCTCGAGCAGTCGGAGTGCTGGGTGCACACCTTCCCGGCGGGGCAGCTGGGGGCGTTGGGGCCGCCGCAGTCGACGTCCGACTCCCCCTCGTTCTTCACGCCGTCCGACGAGGTCGCCACCGCGCACACGTCCTTGGTGCAGACGACGCTGAGGCAATCGCTGGCCACGAGGCACATGTCGCCGCTGGGGCACGCGGGCGCGCCGCCGTTACCGCCGCAGTCGACGTCCGTCTCGCTGCCGTCCTTGAAACCGTCCGTCGCGCTGGCCGGGACGCAGGTCTTGGCCGTCGGCGAGCAGGCGACGGACTGGCAGTCGCTGTCGACGAGGCAGCTCTTGCCTTGACCGCAGGCAGGCGCACCGTCGGACGGCACCGTGCTGGCGCCACCGTCGGTGATGGCGGCGACGACGATGAGCTTCGGCTGGATGCTCGCGTCCACGCCGCCGGCGTCCGTCGGTGAGCCCGCATCGACCACCACCGGCGTGACCGGGGCGCCACCGCCGCAGTCCACGTCGGTCTCGCCGCCGTTCTTCACGCCGTCGGTGGGCGAAGCGGCCGAGCAGGTCTTGTTCGTGCCGCAGATCAGGCTCTGGCAGTCGCTGTTCCCCAGGCACGTCTTGCCGCTGGCGCAGCGCGGGTTCGAGCTGTCCCCCCCGCAGTCCACGTCGGTCTCGCTGCCGTTCTTGATGCCGTCGGTGTCGGACGGGTAGGTGCACAGGCCGACGGTGCAGACCGTGCTCGAGCAGTCGCTGCCGCTGCTGCAGGTCCGGTTCCCCGTACAGCCCGCGCAGCTCCCCCCGCAGTCGACGTCGGACTCGCCGTCGTCCTTTTGTCCATCGGTGCAGTGGTCGGGCAGCGAGTGCCCGCCGTCGGGCAAGAGGGCACCTCCGCCGTCGTTGCTGCTCGTCGAGCAGGCCGCCGCGAAGGCGAAGAAGGTAGCGGCAAAGAGGAAGACGAAGTGAGCGACCGTCCAGGGCCGGGGCGGGGGAGCCATCGCTTGCAACTCTAGGAGGTAGGACGGCTCGTGCAACCGGATCGCCGCTTGCCCAGGTCGACGAAACATGGCGGCGGGGCATCCAGTCGCGCCACCTCGGTGCGAGCGCGCTTGGCGGTTCACGCCGGACCGGCTAGACCCGCGTTCCTCGATGCCCAAGACAGCGCCGCTCTACGAGATTCGCAAGTCCACGATCCAGGGCAAGGGGGCGTTCGCTCTCAAGGCCATCCCCGCGGGAAAGCGCATCACCGAGTACCTCGGCGAGATCATCACCGCCGAGGAGTCGGAGCGCCGCTACGACGACGCCGCCATGAAGCGGCACCACACCTTCCTCTTCGAGATCGAGGGCGGGATGTGCATCGACGCCGGCCCGCGCGGCAGCGGCGACGCGAAGTACATCAACCACTCCTGCGACCCGAACTGCGAGGCGGTGATGGAGGGCAGCCGCATCTTCATCGACGCCAAGAAGGACATCGAGAAGGGGACCGAGCTCGTCTACGACTACAAGTACAACGTCCAGGGGCCGATCGACGACGAGACCCGGGCCATGTACGCCTGCCACTGCGGCTCGCGTCGCTGCCGCGGCACCATCCTCGCCCCGCGCCGCCCGGCGAAGAAGAAGACCGCCAAGAAGGCGGCCAAGAAGAAGACCGCGGACAAGACGGTCGGCAAGACCTCCGGCAAGAGCGCCAGCAAGAAGAAGACGACCGGCGCGAAGAAGCGCGGGGCGTGAACCGGCCGCGGTGGGCGGCGCAGGCGGCGCGGGCGATCTTCGCTCTCGGCGCCGCGGCGCTCCTCCTGGGAATGGCGGCCAAGGCGGCGCTCGACGTCTCCTGGCCGTGGGACGTCTGGTACTACCACCTGCCGTTCGCCGGCCGCATCTGGGGGATCCTCCCGGCCAGCGCGTACATTCTTACCCCGCTCGACGAGGCGCGCTACCAGGGGTATCCGCTGCTCGCCGAGGCGCTGCAGGGGCTCGCCTGGAAGGTCAGCGGGCGACCCGAGGCGGCGAACTTCGTCGCCTTCGCCGCGCTCCTGTCGCTGGTGGCCTACGCGCGGCTGCGTCTCGGCGCCCCCTGGTACCTGACGACGCTGGCGCTCCTGGCGGTGCCGCTGGTGCAGATCCACGCGACCGCCTGTTACATCGATCTGCCAGCCAACGCGGCGCTCGCCCTGGTGGTGCTCGAGGCGATGCGCGCGGCTGCCTCGCCGTCGCCTCCGAGCCGGCGCGCCCTGGCGGTCGTCCTCGGGGCGGCCATCCTCACCGGCAACATGCGGCTGCAGCTCGAGCCGCTGGTGCTGGCGTCGCTGGCGGTGGTCGCCTTCTCCGTGCGCCGCTCGTGGGGGAAGCTCGCGGCGGTCGTGCTCGCGCTGCCGCTGATCTTCGCCTCGCCGCTGAAGAACCTGATCGTGCACCACAACCCGGCCTACCCGGTGGCGCTGCACGTCGCCGGCCACGAGCTCCCCTTCGCCGAGGAGCCGTACGACTCGAGCCCGCCGTACCTCGAGCACGCGCCGCGGCCGTGGCGCTGGCTCGTCTCGCTGGCCGAGGTGGGCATCCAGCCGCTCGAGGAGTCGCGGCGCTGGACCATCGACCAGTACATGCCGCCGGACTCGCGCGGCAACCGCATGGGCGGCTTCTTCGGCGCCTACGTGGCGGTGAACCTGCTCGCGCTCGTTCTGCTCGCCTGGCGTGCGTGGCGTCACGCGGAGACTCGTCCGCTCGGGCGCGCAGTGGTGGGCGGCGTGCTCGCTCTGTCGCTCGTCTGCTCGCTGATGCCGCAGTCCCACGAGCTCCGCTACTACCTGGTGTGGATGCTGGTGCTCGTGCTGGCCAACGTCGGACTGGTGGCCCGGCTCGCGTCGACGGGCGATCTGCGGCTGGAGCTCGGCGCCGCGCTGGTGGCCACCGGCTTCGTCGCCGTTGTGCTGGCGAGCACGCGCGGCTGGCACGTGACGCCGCAGCGCTATCCGTTCGAAGCGCTGGTGCGCGACCACGTGGACCCGGCGGTCCTCGAGGGCGCCGCCGATGGCTCGACGATCTGCGTCGCGCGCCCCCCGTGGACGGCGCTCTACGCCGCGCCCTTTCACCCGCCTCGGCGCTACGCCGTGCGCGAGGTCGAGCTGCCGGAAGACTGCGCGTCGGCCGGGTCGCCCGCGCTGTCGCCGTTGCCGTGAACACCGTCGCCGGGTCCGGGCTCGGACCCTGATGTGAAGCTTCCGGGCTCGGACCCTGATGGGAGGCTCACGGCGCGGTCGATGGCCACGGTGCGCACCAGCTCGGACAGTCGCTCGCGCTCGGCCCAGCGGTGGTGGCGGTTCACCAGCGACTCGCGCACCAGCCAGATGACCACCGGATAAAGGACGAAGTCGACGCCGCGCCCGATGCCGACCTGGTGCGCCAGCCAGGTGGCGCTGTCGGGAGAGGCGATGAAGAAGCCGCCCACCGCGAAGAGCAGCCCCTCGACGATCAGGAGGCGCCGCGCCCGCGTACCCAGCGTGGCCAGATCGAAGAGGAAGAGACCGACCACCAGCGCGAGGAGCGCGTACCCCGCGGCGGTCACGAGACCCCGGCGAAGAGATATTTGTACAGGATGTCCCGGAGGATGGCGAGCGCGCCCCAGGAGCGCTGCCCCTTGGCGAGGCTCGCCTCGTCGTAGTGCACGCGCACCGGCGCCTCGGCCACCACCAGGCCCGCGCGCGCGACCTCCTGGCGGATCTCGGTGGCGTGCGCCATCCCCCGCTGGTGCATCTGCACCGCGCGGATGCCGCGCTCGTCGAAGGCGCGAAACCCGTTGTGCGCGTCCCCCAGGCGCAGACCGGTGAGCGCCCACTCGAGCAGCCGCGCGGCGCGCAGGACGAGCGCGCGCACCCGGGGGATCTCGGTGCCGCCGGTGAAGCGATTGCCGAAGACCACGTCGGCTCCGGAGGCGAGGGGGCCGACCAGCGCGGCGAGATCGGCGGCGCGGTGCTGCCCGTCGGCGTCCATGGTCACGTAGGCGTCGAAGGGGGTGGCCGGCCGCGCGTGCGCCAGCGAAAGCCGCCGCGCCGTCTCCAGCGCCGCCCCCTGGCCGAGGTTCACCCGGTGGCGCGCCAGCACCAGCGCGAAGCGGCCGGGCCGATCCGCACGGAGGAGCTCCTCGAGCGCGTCGCGGCGCACCGGCACACGGCTCCCGTCGTCGACGACGAAGACCGTCACGTCGAAGGTGGGCTCGACGGCCACCTGATCGCGGATGCTCGCGAGCGTCGCAGCGAGCGCCGGCTCGTTGAACGTGGGCAGGAGGACCGCGATCCGCACGCGGCCCCATACCATGGACGTCGCGTGGTAGGTTCACCGGCATGCCTCGCCGGCACCGGCACGCGGTCCACGCGCTCGTCGCAGCTGGACTCGCCGTCGGCGCGGCCGGATGCAGCGGAGGCGCGCTCCGCGGTGAGCCGGTGACCGTCGACCGCCACCTCTCGGTCGAGGTGGTCCACGACGACGGCACCCCGGTTCGCTGGGCCTGGCTCGAGATCACCCGCGCCGACGGGCACCCGCTCTTCGCCGGGCACGCCGAGGACGGAACCTTCACTCGCGCGCTGCCGCCCGGCTCCTACCTCCTTCGTGCCTTCGACGGCGCCACCGCGTTTCCTCCGCGCACGGTCGACGTCGCGGTCGACCGGGACGTGCGCCTGGCCGAGGGGGGCGCCGCCGAGAACCTCCACGTCGACGTGCGCTACGCCGACGGCAGCCCCGTCGCGTTCGCCTGGATCGAGGTCTACGACGCCGACGGCCGCGCCGTCTTCGGCGGCAACGCCGCGCGGGGCTCGTTCGATCTCGCCGTCGCGCCCGGCGAGCACCGCGTCCGCGCGTTCGCCGGCGCGCGCATCCTCGGCGACCGCGGTGTCGACCTGTCGGCCGTCGCCGATCACGCGGTTCGCTTCGTCGTCTCGGCCGATCCCGGGGACGATTACGTACACGCGCGCGGCGTCGCCCTGGCCGTCGACGGCCAGCCCTTCGTCGTCCGTGGACTCGATGTGTACAATGCAAACAGTCGCGGCGGCTGCTGGACCGATCTGGTGGACCACGACGGCTTCGAGGGCTCGCTGCGCTCCATCGGCAGCAGCGCCAACACGGTGCGCGCCTGGTTCTTCCAGGAGATGGCGCAGACCGGCGACCAGCGCGACTGGAGCGTCTTCGACCGGACCTTCGCGCTGGCGCGGCGCTACGGCGTGCGGGTCGTCGCCACGCTGGAGAACGAGTGGGCCGACTGCAACAGCGCGGGCGAGAAGAGCTCCGCCTGGTACCGCGACGGCTACCGTCACCCGCAGGGGCGTCAGCTCGTCCCCTACCGCGACTGGGTGAAGGAGTTCGCTCGCCGCTATGCCGACGAGTCGCAGCTGCTCGCGCTGCAGCTGATGAACGAGGCGAGCGACGCCAACGGCGCGGCCTGCCCCGACGATGCCGCCGCCGTGTTGCAGACGTGGGCGGCGGACATGGTCAGCGCGGTGAAGAGCGACGCCGGCGATCGCCGCCACCTGCTCAGCGTCGGCACCGTCGGTGGCTCACCGGCGAGCTGCGGAACGCGGGGCGACGAGTGGAAGGCGCTCCACGCCGTCCCCGGCATCGACCTGTGCGAGTACCACGACTACCAGGGGGGCACCGCGTTGCCCGCGAGCGTGCAGGCGCACATCACCGAGTGCACCGCGCTGGGCAAGCCGATCCTCGCCGGCGAGCTCGGCGTGGCCGACGACGACCCGCTCCGCCTGGCCCACGCGCGCGCCAAGATCGACGCGCAGCTGGCCGCCGGAGCCGCCGGTCTCATCGTGTGGAAGTGGGCCGCGAGCGGTGTGCGCGCCCCCGACGGCGACGCCGCGTACAACGTCGTCCCGGGTGATGCGCTCCTCACGCTGCTTTCGCGGTACTGATTCCTGGTACACGCCCGCGCGGAACGCGCTACGAGCCGGGCGATGGAGGACACGACCTTCGACGTCATCGTCATCGGCGCGGGTGCCGCGGGGCTCGCGGCCGCCTCGATGCTCGCGCGCGGTGGACTGTCCTCCGTGGTGCTCGAGGCGAGCGACCGCCCCTTCGGCCGCGTGCACACGGTGCGCCCCGCGGGCTGGCCGGCGGCCGTCGAGCTGGGCGCCGAGTTCCTCCACGGGGATCCCGACGCGGTTCGCTGGCTCGCGCAGCGGGCGTCCGCGCGCATGATCAGCTGCACCGAGGGCTCCTGGGCCGTGGCGGACGGGAAGCTCGCCCCCGAGACGAGCGGCGCCCTCGACCCGCATCACGTGCTCGGCAGCGCTCCCGACGAGGACCGCAGCGCCGCCGAGAGCATCGCCCTGGCGGAGAAGGCCGGCACCGTCAGCGCCGACGAGGCGGCCCACCTGCGCCACTACGTCGAGGGCTTCTACGCGGCTCCGGCCGATCAGATGAGCGCGCGCGCCCTGGCGACGGAGGAGGCGGGGTCCGGCGCCAGCAGCGGCGCGCACCGCTGGGTCGACGGCTACGACCGCCTCCTCGAGCCGCTCCTGCGCGACGCGGACGTGCGCTTCGACCACGT